>JAMCWS010000306.1 GCA_023480605.1 bacterium | reverse complement strand
AGGGCGTCGAAAAAGGCGTTGGGCGACGAAAACAGGAGCTGCGGCCCCTCACCCGCGGCCTGAAGGCGGTGAATCTCGTGAATATTCTCGATCGTCGGACCGCCGCCGTGGTTGCCGACGCCGTAGAACGCCATCGTCAGAGGCTGCGCGTCGGTGAGGATCCCGGCATGGGCCTTGATTTTCTCGTCCAGCGGCCCGAAGTTGCCGTACGCCGCGAAACCGGGCCCCTGGTAAATGCGAAAGGTCAGCACTCGGCTGCCGTCGGGACTTTCCCACCAGAACGCCCCCCGCGGAATGGTGTCGTTTTCGCCCGGGCCGGGGCGCATCATGACGTAGGCGTCCATCCCCGCCTTCGTAAGCAACTGGGGCAGCATCAGGTTGTGGCCGAAGGAGTCGACGTTATAACCGACCCGGGCGCGCGCGCCGAAGCGGCTCTGAAAATAGCGCTGCGAATAAAGGGCCTGCCGCGCGAAGGATTCGCCGCCGGGGATGTTGCAGTCGGGCTGCATCCACCAGCCGCCGGCGATGACCCACCGCCCCTCGCGCACCCGGGCGCGGATCTCCTCGAACATGGCCGGGTCGATCTCTTCGATCCACTGGTAAAGGGCCGCCTGGGCGCAGGTGAAGATGAAATCGGGAAACTCATTCATCCGGTCCAGCGCCGAGCGGAAGGTCGCCCGCGCCTCCTGGCATCCTTCGGTCCAGCGCCACAGCCAGACCGGGTCGAGATGCGCGTTCCCGATCAAATGCACCGCATGTTGCATGTCTCATTACTCCCTGGTTATTCGAAATGCCCTACCACGATAATTCGTGATCGTGATCGTAATCGTGATCGTAATCGAATTTTTCACCCTTCGTGAAAATGCACTGCTTCACGAGGACTCGTTATCGTAATCGTGATCGTGAATGAACATGCTGTCGTAATCGTCATCGTTCCCGTTCTCTTCCCCGTTCCCGTTCTCCACATCCACCTTACGGCACGCACCGGATGACGACCTTCAAGGCCTGATCCGGATGTTTGGCGCGCAGTTCCAGCGCTTCGTTGATCCGCTCGAGTGGATACTCATGAGTGAGGACCGGCGCAAGGCGTATCTTGCCGTCGAGCACGAGCCGGACGTTCTCGTCGTATTCGCGCTTGAAGAAATAGAATGTGCCGTCGACGCGTTTTTCCGCCTGGAAGCCCGACCGCGCCTGACCGGTAACGTTCATCAGGTAACCATCGAGTTTCAAGGTGCGGAAAACCAGGTCGATGACATCGGGATTGCGCAGGGCGCAATTGAAGGCATAATTCACCCCCCGGCCGCCGTTTTCATTGCGCAGATGCTCCTCGATGTCGGGTTGGGTCGGGTCCAGTGTCTCGTCGGCGCCCAGCTCCAGGGCCAGCCCTCGCCGATATGCCACCGGATCGAGGCCGATGACCCGCTTCACCCCGGCGAATGTGCGCACCCCCTGGACGGTGAATAGGCCGACCGGTCCGAGCCCCCAGACGGCAACAACCCCTCGGTCCAGGTTCACGGCAAACGCGCGGCGGATCGCGTGCATCGACGTGCCGACCATGTCGGAGATCAGCGTGGCGTGCTTGAGGTCGACGCACGCGGGCGAGGGAAGCAGGCATTGCTGCGGCACGGCGATGTAATCGGCGTATCCGTGAATGACCGTGGGCATGGGTTTGCGGCAATAAGTTTCACGACCTTCGCGGCACTCCGGGCACTCGCCGCAGTGGCCGGCGGCGTAAGTGAGAACGGCGTCGCCGGCCCGCCATCGCGTGACGCCCTCGCCCGCCCGTTCGATTACGCCCGCCATCTCGTGGCCCGTCACGCCGGGGCCGTAGAGATCATTGACGCCGTCGCGCAGCCATTCCTCGTAACACCAGGCGCAGGTGGCGCAGTAGTGCACCCGCACCAGGCAATCGTTGGGGCCGATTTCGGGCGCGGGCACATCGCGGGTTTCAAAGCGTTCCTTGCCGACCTTGACCGCGGCTTTCATGATCGCCGTTCTCTCTTGCGAAACGATTTGACGCCGGTCCGCGGCCGCCGCGGTAAGCACAGACGTCCGGCCAATTCGTTGCCGCGGGCGAACGCTTCACCCTACTTCGCCGCCGCGTTCCGGTCAACCGCGCAATGGGGCGCCGCGCGGGCGCAATCGCCCACCCCGCGACGCCACGGCGCCCACGCGCGCAAGTCGCTGGAAGCATGAACACGTGGAGCAAATTACTTATGCGCCGCGAGCATCTCCTGCATCCGCTTCGTCAATTCCTCCGGCGGAACGTCTTCCTTGTGCGTGGCAATCCACCAGATATGACCGAACGGATCTTCGAGTTCTCCGGCGCGGTCGCCGTAAAATTGATCCGTGACCGCCTTGCGCTCTTTCGCGCCCGACGCCAGCGCTTTTGTGAAAAACGCGTCGACGTCATCGACGTAGAGATAGAGGCTGACCGGCGATCCGCCCAATGTTTGCGGCGCATTGCCGCCACACTCCGGAAATTCATCCGACAGCATGATCACGGAATCGCCCAGGCAAATCTCGGCATGGCCGAGGCGACCGTCAGGCATCATGAATCGGAGTTTTTCGGTTGCGCCGAAAGCCTTCTTGTAGAACTCCAGCGCCTTGACGGCGTTCCTGATCACCAGCGCAGGCGTGATGGTATGATATCCGGCAGGTATCGTCTTGGCTTTCATGGCTTACTCCTTTTCATCTCGAACGCGCAGTCGCGCGCGTAGTCGAATATGCATAATTCTTTCCGAACGCCGCGGCCGGGTGGCTTTTCCGATTGACCACCCGGTGACGATCCGGCCGAGATGCGTGACCGAGCCGTCAGGCGTGTTCCCGTTGGCCGATCCGCGCCTGGACAACCGAACTCGTTTCGGCCTTGCGGACATCGGGCGGGTAGTCCTCTTCTCTTCCCCTCCGTCTTTCATTTTACATGAAATCACGACATCGGAGTAAAGAATTAAGGGAGGCAACGACAATCGGGATACCGAGAGATTAAACGGTTGTATTTCGAAGCGGCGGGCGTCGCCCCGCTTAACGCCCGCGGGCGGCGGCGCAGACGGCCAGGTATTCGAGGATCGCGTCGACGTTGATGCCGCTCTCCCACGGGCGGCAGCGGCAGCCCTGGGGCGCGCCGTCCCGATAATACTCCACCCACGCGCCGGTGGAATCGAGCACCCCCATCATGCGATCGAGCACCTGGCCGGCATCGGGGTGGCCGATCCGGGCCATGGAGTAGAGCAGTAGCCCGTAATCGTAACCGATCGTTGTGCTCCCATCGGGACTGGAGGGCAGTTTGCCTGTTTCGAGAAACCGGCTCGCGACCTCGTTCACATCGCGGACCAGCAGTTCGCGCGGCACCAGGTCCGATCCGAAATAGAGTGGCTGGAGGCCGACCGAACGCAGGAAGTATTGTTTGGGCTCGGCGGCCGGCAGCGGCGGGTCGTCCAGGAAGTGTTTGGGGCAGACGTATCGCCCGTTGGGCGTGCGCTCGGTCCACGTGACCGGCTGCATCACGGCCTCGCAGACGCCATGACGGAAACGCGGCGGTTCGGTCAGGCCCGTGCGCGCGGGGTTGTTGGTGGCCAGGCGCCCCTCGACCAGAAAGTTATCGAGGTATCTGGCGCGCGTGTCCGCGAGGATCCGATGATTGTTCCGGATCTTCTCGGCATTCCAGAGCTTCTGCCGCTCGATCCAGTCAAGTAATTTCGTGCCGCTGGTGATGAACAACATCGTGGCTTCGGCCGAGCCGTCGTTCAGGCAGGTGCGCGGAAGAACGCCCCCGGCAATGTAAGTTTCGTCGCCGTTGAACGGCAGCATCCCTCCGGCCAGGTGCCGGCACTGCGCCTCCCAGCACCACTCCAACATGGGGAAAACGTCGCGCAGGAATTGTTCATCGCCTGTCAGTTCGTAGTAATCGAACGCTTCCTCGACGACGTAGCCGGTGATTTCGACGTCGTCGCATTCGTGGATGTGCTGGATTCCGTCCACGTCGATGCCGTGGGCGTTGTAAAGCCGCCCCATTTTTTTCCAGATTCCCAAGAGGCGCATGGTGATGGCCCGCGCTTCGTCGCGGCAGCCCAACTTGAGCAGACAACGCATCACGCCATACTGGTCGCGGATGTAGCCCAGGTGGTAATTGTGTCCGGCCAGCACGGCGCCGTCGCGCCCCTGCTGGGCCTTGATGAGCACGGCGATGCCCTCGATCGCCTCTTCCAGACGCCGCGGAGGGGTCCGGCCGAGGGCGCCTTCGCCGGCCCTGGCCACAAGGGCGCCGACGCGCTCGCGCACGGGCTGCGTGAACTTCTGCCAGGATTGGACGGTCTGTTCGCGGCGCGCCGCCAGGTCGAGTTTTAAAACGGCCTCGGTCTGCTCGATGCAATCGGGATACGTTGTTCCGGCGACAAACACCAGCCGGGCAAGTCCGGGGGCGAGGCGAACCTGCATGTGCGTGGCATCCACGCGAACGACTTCTTCGGTTTTGCCCATCAGAAGCAACTGATGATAATAGGGCGCGTGGGATAAATACTGGGTGTAGATAACCGATCCGCGCGGCTGGTAAATGTTCAGCGCCAGGGCGATCCCGCGCGACTCGAAACGCCGCGTGTTTTCGGTCTGAGTGCTGAGTTTGTCGAAATCCAGCATCAGCGTCAGCGGCTGGGCCAGTTCCATGCGGCGCACGAAGAACGGATGCTCATAGTCGACGAAATCCTCGATCCGCGCGGCCTCGCTCCCCGCCGCGCCGATCGTGTGGCGCCAAACGGCCGTTCCCGGCACGCGCTCGGCGCGGATTATCCAGTCAGGTTCGACCGGCACTCGAACGCCCAAGGCGGTCGGCGCGCTGTATTGCGGCCCGAAGATCTGGGGCAGGTCCAGGCCGCGGCCGTAAACGCAAAGCCGGCCATTGCCCATCACGTGCATACCGCCGTCGTTGACCGCCGGCATGGAATTTTCCTTTCGGGCCGCGCTCCGCACTGACGCGCTCAGCAGTGCGAGCGAGATGGCCGTAAACATGAACCGCCAGACGAGTCGATGCCGGTTAAGCGTGTGAGTCATCGTTACCGACCGGATATGCGGAATGATCTATAACGCAGGCCAAACCAACGAGTTCGCGCAATTCCGAGTGGATCTTCCCACCGCGTGGGTGCGCATGCAAGTCATTTACAAAAAATGCGCCCGGATTGTGCGTCTTGGCCGGCGCTCCGTCGCGACTTTTTTATCGCGGGTCCTGCCGGCGATGCGGCATACTGTGCGGGACGCTGAATGATTTTTGTTGGAATTGGATTCCCGTTGCCGGCGGCTCCCCTCGACCTTGGGCAAGTGGCTGAAGCTTGCTCGAAAAGAGGCCGAATCCACCACCTTGTATTGGGAAACCGCGATTCAAAGCGATCGACCATCGATGGATTGAAGGTGAGCAGCGCAAGACCGATGAAATTAAGCTGGTTTTACAATATGAATCCCTCATGGGTCGTGATCATCCTGGTCGCGGCCATGATGCTGGCTGCCGAAATCGGCTATCGATTTGGCCTGCGCCGGCACGAGCATGCCGGCGACAAGGGGCGGGGATATTTCGGCACCGTGTTGGGCTCGACACTGGGACTTGTGGCGTTGCTGCTGGGGTTTGACTTCAACTTGTCGGCCCAGCGTTATGAGGCGCGCAGGCAACTGGTCATCAGTAACGCCAACGCCATCAATGCGCTTTACTTGCACAGCAACTTTCTCCCCGATTCCCATCGCAAACGCTTCAAACAACTCCTGCGGCGATATGTCGATGAAATAACGAATCTCCCGCTACGGCAGGGAATCACGGAAGATGAACTGCAATCGAGGGTTATGCAGGCCGGGGAGTTGTATCAAAAGATGTGGGAAACGACCAGCGATATGGCACAGGAAAGCCGATCAGCGAAAGAGGCTGAGGCTCTGCTTCCCCTGCTTCTCAAAGTCGGGGAAGTCAGCCACCAGCGTTTATTTTCATATCTGGGCCGGGTGCCGGGGATCATTATCGGCCTCCTCCTGGGGGCCTCGCTGATCGCCATGGGCGCCGTCGGTTTCGCCGGGGGATTGGGTCAGTATCGCGGCGTTTCGGCGCGCGTCATGCTCGGGCTGTTACTCGGCGGAACGATCTTCATGATTTTGAATCTGGATCAGCCGCGGCGCGGCATGATCCGCATTGATCAGTCGCCGATGGTGCTCGTCCAGCAAACGGTGGATCGCGATCCGGAAACAAATCCATGAGGGAGCCATATACATGATCACTCCATTATCCATCACCATCTCGTCGACAAACGCTGCGCTCGCGATTGCCGGATTGCTCGTGGTGCTCGGCGGTTGCGCCGAAGCGACCTACCAGGGCCGCCATGTCGAGACGTCGGGCTTTCTGGGCGATTATACCCAATTACAGCCCGGGAAGGATAACGAGGCGTTGTTGATTTACGTGAACTCCAAAGCGGGCATCCGCCGGTACGACCAAATCATCATGGACCCGATCAAGATATACCCGGGAACCGGGGGAACCACGCTGCGCAGGATGGCCCCGGCCGACGCCAAAAAGCTGGTGGATTACTTCGATGCGACGATTCGGAACCAATTGGGCGGGAAATACCAATTCGTTACGCATCCCGGTCCGGGGGTGATGCGTTTCCGGATCGCGCTGACGGAAGCCGATCCCGCCATCGTGCCGCTGGACGTCATCTCCTCGGTTCTTCCGCCCGCCGTGGCCCTGAATGCGCTGAAGACCATGGCGGTCGGCCGGGGTACCGGCATCGGCGAGGCCAGCGTCGAGTTCGAAGCCCTGGATACGGCCACGGGCGAGCGATTGGGCGCCTTCGTCGACAAGCGTGTCGGCCGCAAGTATACCGGCCGTTTCGACAAATTCAATCGATGGCGGGCCGTCCAGGACGCTTTTGACTACTGGGCACAGCAACTCGGGAATCGGCTGGATCGGTTGCGCGAAGGCAAGGGAATCGAATAGTGGCGGAACGGGTTCGGGTCGTGCTTGCCGCCTTTTAATCGGGAATTCATTAAGAAGTCAACAAATCTGAGCATTAAAGCATTTGCATCGCGTTGATTATCCTGCCCGCCGAAGCGGTGCGTGAACACGATCGACCCCTCAAGGCCGTAGGGGGCGACGATCGGTGCGCGGCCGCGTTCGCGCTTCATGCGAGCCTGGCCGCAGTCGCGCCGGCGTCATGGAAACGATCGTTCGATCAAGAGAAGGTTTACCCGTTAAATACTTTCGATTGTGCCTTTCGATTATGCCCTTTCGATTATGCCTTTACCATTGACGCATGCCCGGTTATTTTCAATAGGGGCGGACTGCGAACAACGCTTCGCGATCGGCCGTCGCCGGAATCCTGCTTTGTTATGAGGAATTTCCATTGCTCGATTATGCACGCTTGGCTCAATCCGTCATCGCCGGCGCGGCGCTAACGCGCGACCAAGCCTTGGCCGTTCTGACCTCGTCCGACGCGGATGCGTTGGCGTTGTTTGATGCGGCCTGGCGGGTGCGCCACCATTTCCATGGCAAACGCGTGCAGGTGCAGGTGCTCAGCAACGCCAAGAGCGGCCTGTGCAGCGAGGACTGCCACTACTGTTCGCAGTCGTGCATCTCCCAAGCCGAGATTGCCCGTCACCCGCTCAAGGCCCGCGATATACTCCTCGCCGAGGCGCGCGAGGCGCATCGCCTCCAGGCCCGTCGTTTTTGCATGGGCCTGAGCGGACGCGTGCTCAAGGACACTGAAATCGACGCCCTCTGTGAGGCGATCCGCCGGATCAAGGCCGAGATGGGCCTGACCCTTTGCTGTTCGCTGGGATTCCTGACGCCGCAGCAGGCGCAACGGCTGCGCGCGGCCGGCCTGGAGCGCGTCAACCACAACCTGAACACCAGCGAGCGCCACTACCCCTCGATCTGCACGACCCACGCCTGGGCCGACCGCGTGCGCAACCTGGAGGTCTGCCGCGAGGCGGGGCTGGAGATCTGCTCGGGCGGAATCGTGGGCCAGGGAGAGACCGACGAGGACATCGTCGACATGCTGCTGGCGTTGCGGCGGATCGGCCCCGAATCCATCCCGATCAATTTTCTCATCCCCGTGGCCGGCACGCCCTTTGAGCGGATGGAGACCGGCCTGACGCCGCAGCGCTGCCTGAAGGTGCTGGCCCTGGCGCGGCTGCTGCATCCTGCGGCCGACATTCGCGTGGCGGGCGGCCGGGAAGTGCATCTGCGCACCCTGCAACCCATGGCGCTGTTCCTGGCCAACTCGATTTTCGTCAACGGCTACCTGACCGAATCGGGCCAGCCCCAAGACGAGGCGCTGCGGATGATTGCGGACCTGGGTTTCGAGCTTGAAGTGGAGGGCGCCGCAAGCATCGAGGCGTGAGCATGACGGATTATTTTCTGCAGGAACTGGAGCAAATGGAGCGCGAGGGGCTGCGCCGGCACACGGAGGCTTGGCCCGCGTCCGGCAGCCGGATCGGTTTGGCCGATGGCCGGATCTTGCTCAATTTCTCAGCCAACGATTATCTCGGGCTGGCCCAGGATCCCCATGTCGTACGCCGGGCCATGCAGGCCATCGAACGCTGGGGATGCGGCGCCTCCGCTTCGCGTCTGATGTGCGGCACCTTGGAACTGCACGAAGAGCTGGAGGCCGCATTGGCCCAACTCGTCGGCGGCGAGTCGGCGCTGGTCTTCAGCAGCGGTTTTGGCATGAACGTCGGCGTGGTGGCGGCGTTGGCCGGGCGCGGTGACATCATTTTCGCCGATCGCTTGAGTCACGCCAGCCTGATCGATGGCGCGCGCCTGAGCGGAGCCGAAGTCAAGCGTTTCGCCCACAATGACGCCGCCGGGCTGGCGCGCCTGGTTGAGTCCACGCCTTGCCGGGGGCGGCGGCTCATCGTGACCGAGTCGGTCTTCAGCATGGACGGCGACCTGGCGCCTCTGACCGGGTTGCGCACGCTGGCGGCGAGGCACCAGGCCCTCCTGCTGGTGGACGAAGCGCACGCCATCGGGATCTGGGGGCGTGGCGGGGGCGTCTGTCGGCAACTGGGTGAAACGGCCCAGCCGGACATCGTCGCCGGAACGTTGGGCAAGGCCCTCGGCAGCCTGGGCGGTTTCGTCGTTTGTTCGGCCGCATGCCGCGAGTTCCTGGTCAATCGCGCCCGCAGTTTTATTTACGCCACCGCCCTTCCGCCGCCCTGCCTGGGCGCGGCGCTGGGGGCGATCGAACGGATCGCGCAGGAGCCGGATATGGGCGAGCGATTGCTCGAAAGGGCGCGGACGTTCCACGGTCTGCTGGCGGCCGAAGGCTTGCGCCCCCCCGAGTTCCGCTCGCAAATCATTCCCGTGCCCGTGGGCAAGAACGACATGGCCCTGGAATTGGCGCGGCGCCTGCGCGAGCGAGGTTTGTTGATGACCGCCGTGCGTCCGCCCACGGTGCCGCGCGGTACGGCGCGCCTGCGCCTTTCGGTCACGCTGGCGCACGAGCCATCGGACCTTCAATGGGCGGCGGAGCAAATCGGCCAGGCGGCCCGAGAGTTGGTATTGATATGAACCGCACTCCACCCATTCTGTTCATTCCGGGCTGGGCCGCGACCGACCAGGCTTGGAGTGCGGTTCGGAGTCGGTTGGCCGGCGTGCGCACGCACGACCTGGGTTGGGTCGCGGCCCAGCGCGACGAGGCCGCGGTCAGGACCATCCTGGCGCGCGAGCCGGAGCCGTGGCTGCTGGTGGGGTGGTCGCTGGGCGCGTTGCTCGCGCTGCGCGCCGCGCTGGCGTCGCCCGCGCGCCTGCGAGGACTGATTTTGATTTCCGGCACGGCCCGCATATGCGCCGCTGGCGCCGCCTATTCCAG
>JAMCWS010000046.1 GCA_023480605.1 bacterium | reverse complement strand
TCCTGGGCTGAATCCTCGGCATCAGCTTGCGCATGACGAGGTAGTTGACCACTTCGATCGTCTCGACCAGGCCGATCGCCATGACGGCCTGATGCAGCCGGGTGATGTTGCGCGAGCCGCCGTAGGCGGGCGAGTTGGCCAGCCTGAGCAGCCGTGCCGTTAGGGTCTGGTCCTGCTCGACGAGGGCCACCACCCGGCGGACGTCGATGGCATCGAGCGGCTGGCGCAGCAGATGCATGAGTTGGGCGCTGCGCGACGGCAGGGCTGGCAGTTGGACGTTACCGTCGAGAATCGACAACAGCCGTTCGTGAGTTTTCTCGTCGATCGAGAGCATGAACCACCTCAAGATGGCGCATTCAAAATCCGCCACTTATCTTTTCGAGCCGAAGGATAAGATTAATTAGGGGTTTTTTCCGATGTAGGCGGCAGGATACAGGCCAGAGGAGCGGAGAATGCGACCCGCCCGTTCACGCGGCCCGCCAGGCCAGCCAGGCCGCCGCCAGCGCCAGAGTGAGCAAGGTGACGGGAATGCCGACGCGCGCGTGCTCGCGCCAGCCGATGCGCAGACCGAGCCGGGCGGCGTGGTCGATGACGATGATGTTGGCGATGCTGCCGACGACCAGCAGGTTGCCGGCCAGCGTGCTCGAGAGCGCCAGCACCGGCCCGGCCAGGGGATGGCGCGCCGCCGGCAACAACAACATCACGGCCGGCACGTTGGAGACGATGTTGGAAAACAAGGCGCTGGCCCCGAATAGCCAGCCGGGCCGCGTCAAGTCGACCCCGCGCGCCTCCAGTCCGCTCAGCACCCGTTCCGGCATGCCCGTGGTCGCCAGGGCGTGGTTGACGACGAACAGGCCGATGAAAAGCACGAGCAGTTGCCAGTCGACCAGCCCCAGGATCCGGCGCGAGGCCATCCGCCGACTGGCGAGCAGCAGGCCCGCCGGCGCCAGCGCCAGCACTTCGCGCGGCCAGCGGGTGAAAAGAAAACCCAGCACCAGCGCGGCGAGCACGGCCATGCCCTTGGCCGTCTGCCAGGCGATGAACGGCATCGGCTCGATCGGCGGCAGGATCGTCTCGATGCGGTCGGGCGCCGCCGCGACGTGTTCCGGCGTTTGTTCGGCATGCCATTTTCCGCCAACCTCGCGCGCGATGACCCACCAGACCACCGCCAGCCCGGCCGCCGCCGGCACGGCCGCGTCGAGCATATAAACGCCGAACGGCAGACCCAGCCTCTGGCCGACGAGCATGTTCTGGGGATTGCCGATGAGGGTGGCCGCCGAACCAACGTTGGCGGCGCAGGCCAGGCCCAGCAGGAAGGGGACGGGGTTGAGGCCGCGCCGCGTGCATCCCTCGGCGAGGATCGGCGCCATGGCCAGGCAGACGATGTCGTTGGCCAGCAAAGCCGACAGCAACCCCACCACGGCCACCAGCAGGGCCAGCAGAGTCGGGGGCGTTAGGGGCGCCAGCGACAGCCGCCGCGTCAGCGCGTCGTAGAAGCCCCCCAGGCGGAACTGCGCCGAAACGACCATCAATCCCAGGAGCAGCCCGAGGGTCGGCACGTCGACGGCCAGCCAGGCGGCCTCGGGGCTGACCCGCCCGGTGGCCAGCAGCGCGATGGCGCCCAGCAGGGCCACGCCCGTGCGGTCAAGCGCCAGCCCCGGAATCTCGCCCAGGATCATGCCCAGGTAAACGACGCCGAAGATAATCAGAACGGTGGAATCCAAGAGATTGCGCGACACCTGGCGTAATTGAGACGGACGGAACCGCCACAACCATCGGCGGCTCTTCCGTAAGCCCTCGACAGCACATGTTTATCCCGGCCGAGCTTTTTTTCAATGCAAAGGAACGCGACAATCATTGTGGGATAGAGTAGGGCGCTGGAAACGGAGCTGTCACCGACGGCTGCCGCGCCAGCGTCCTACTCTACCCAAACCGCCCGGTGGGCGCGAATTTGTTTTTGTCTTCTCTCATCGCCTTGTTTTTCGGATTGGCGTCGGGCTGGGAATTGTCACACTGGAAGGAGCGCGTCGCGCAACCGGAGTTGCGGCAATCAACCCTCATCCACGTCGGCCGGCGCCGGAGCGAAACACTCCAACGTCCCGTTCTCCAGTGACACGACAATCCGTCCAGCCCCGTCCAGCGCCACGCCCCAGGGGACCGGCGCGGCGGTAAGCGATTGCGTCCACAGCGTTTTACCGTCGGTGATACGGATGGCAATGAGGCTAGGCTCATTCCCCGGAGTAATTTCGTTCTCCGCCCAACGTCCCAGCACCAAAAGGGCGTCGCCCGCCAGGATGGATCCCTGGTACTCGGAAAGGGTGAGCGACCAGACCGGCTTGGATCGTGGCGCCCGCGCGGCTCCGGGCCCCGCAACCGGCCCTGGCGAACGGACCAGCGGCGTTCCGGGCGGGACGTTATATAGGCCCAAATGATACGAGCCGGAAGAAACGAGGGCACGATTGCTCTGCATTTGCTGATGGAACACGCGGATCTGGCCCTTCGGCGTCTCCTGGACATTCGACATGATTGGCTCCCAGACGCGGCGCGGGAAAAGCAGGATTCGGCGCTGAGTTTTGGGACCGGCGGGCTGATTCAGGCACTTGCCGGTGGCGGCGTCGAACTCCGCCGTCGCGTAGACGTTGCCTCCCGGAAACGAGAGCTTCGCGCCGTCCAGCTTCAAGTTCCCGCAGACGCTGATGCCGTTGCGAACGTTCGGATCGAGCGTGCCCGTTTCGCTGTTGTGCCACTTAACCTTGCCGGTCAGGGCGTCCAGCGCGTATACGTGCGTGCCGTCGTAATGAGCGATCCCGGCCGCGGCATAGGCCGTGCCGTCGCGAACCACGACGCCGCCGGCCACCGGCCAGGTCGAGATTAGATCGCCGTAAGCCAGGATTTTGCGGTCGGCCGGACCGACGCGGAAGCGCCACAACTCGCGACCGGTGGCCGCCTCGAAGCAGTAGACCCGACCGTCATTGGAGCCAACGTAGGCCCGGTTCTCCGAGATGGCCGGCGGGAAAAAGATCGACCCGCCGGTGAATGCCTGCCACGCCTGGCGCCCCGTGGCCGCATCCACCGCGCGCACGACGCCGTCCAAGCCGGCCGTGAAAACGAGGCCGCCGGCGATTACCGGAGCGGTGGGGAGCGGCGCGCTAGGGACCTGGAACGACCAGCACGGCGCCACCGCGGCCGGTAGCGGCGCGCGAGTCTGGCAGGAGCGCCGCGGGTCGGCCTGAAACTCGAGCCAATCGGTCGGGCCGATCGCCAGGGGGCGGACGTCGGAAAGATTACCGGCACCTGCACGCAATTGATGGGCTTCATTCGGCGGCGGCGAGTAGTTGAAGTCACCCGCTGGTCCCAGCGAGATCAGGCCGATCAGCGAGAGGTGACATCCGCAGATCCACGGACCCCAATACAGGTGGCCGTCGGAGATGATGACGCCGTCGTGACAGCCGGGCCGCATCGGGGCAATGTGTTCGATCGAGTTGGTTTCCGGAATCCACCGGACGGTTCCCTCCTTGGCGCGAAAGAAGACGCTGTCCAGGCTGCCCGTGGCGCGGGTGCAGGAGCGGCGGTCCACGAACTCGGCCAAGACGTCGCCGGTGGCGTAATTGAATTTATAAGACTTGGTCATCTGCCGCCCGGCCGCGTAAATCGCGTCCTCACGCAGGACCAGTTGGAAGTTGCCGTCCTTGCGGGCCCATTGCAGGCCGCCGTCTTTAGTGGCGACGGAGACGAGTGAGGGACGCTGTGGACCGGCAAAAAGCAGTCGCTTGCCGTCGGTTCTCACGTATACGGACGTGGCGAATCCCTGCCAGGGATTTTGGGCGGGGCCATTGACGCCGAGAGCTTCGAGAAGGTTGGCGTCGGTGCGCCGCCAGAGAACATTGCCCGTGGCCGTCTCCAGACAGCCGATGAATTTCCCGGGATGGCAGAAATAGAGACGACCGCCGCTGAGACATACGCCGCGGCTATCTACCAACCCCTCATCGCGGTACGACCAGAGGATTTCGCCCGTTTTTGGATTCATGGCCAGGAACGTCCGGCCGATACCCCAAGAACGCTCGGGGTCCTTGTAGTCGTAACCCGGCCACATCGCCCAAGGCCAGCCGGCGATCAACCGACCCCGGCCCAGGGCGACCGGCGCCGGCACTTCCTCGCCGCCGAGTAGCGCGTAGAGAACGCCATCCTGCAAAGCCATCCACTTCCAGACCGAACCACCGGCCACGTCCACGGGCGGGCGAATCTCACCCTTGAGCACGCCCGTGGCCGCATCCAGCAGCTTGCACGATTCGTCGTCGGCCAAATAGAGCAAGTCGGCGGTGGCGATCATCGTATTGCGATGGATCATGAAGCCTTCCTTCAGCGGGCGCGTCCACAGGAGCGTGCCGTTATAGGCGCTGAAGGCGTATAGTTTGTTAATCACGATGTTCTGATATTCCCGGAAGGCCATGTGGCCGAAGGCCTTGAAGATGCGCCCACCTGCGGTCACGGTGACTTCGGGCTGAGAACTGAAGAGAGGATCGGCAAGAAACTGGGTAAGATAGGGGTAACGCGCGAGCCGGTCGGCGGATTGGGGATTGTTGTCCGGTCCGTGATATGGGTGGCTCCATTCGTCCGTCCCCTTCGGCAGCGGCTTAACGATCTCGCGCTGGCCGATGAAGGCTTTGCCGCCGGGGCGCAGCACCCGTAGAACTTCGGCTTTGGAGACCCCGGTGGCCGGGGCGACATACACGGCATCGGCCAGGTTGTCGGCGAGCCCGATCCGGTCCTCGGCGCCTTCGTCTACGAAAAGACGTTTTCCCAGCAATCCGGTGACCGAGGCAGCCTGGCGGATCGCGCGCGCGTCATCCGCGTCGGCTGTCTGGATATAAAACAACAACTCACTGCCGCGGGCCAGTTCCACCCCCAGGTTCGGGCGGGTTTTGCCCAACAGGACGCACAGACCACGGTGGGCTTCGATCCGCGAAAGAATCCGTACCGCCACTGCAGACGCCCCGTCACGGGCCGCGTCGGCCAGGCCCGCCAGGCTTCCTGCCAGCACCAGTGCGATGACGACCCGCAGGGCCTCGCCGGCAAACCTTGCCAATCGATTGATCCACCTCTGTTGCTTCATCATCGTACCCTTCTCGATTGATGGAACGCGCCACCCACGACGGATTGACGCGCACCGACCGTTCTCATCGTCCAATGATTCTGGCGGAATCATCTTTGTGGTTGGGTGAATTCCAAAAGAGCCGTCCTTCCGTTATGCCCGGTCTCGCTAATATGTGCGGCCAATTCGTCGATGCTACTATGAAAGCGGGTTTGATCAAGTCTTTTTCCGAACTGCTCTTATAGAATCGTCGACTATTTACAGCACGCGCCCATATTCCATGCACACGATGCGGTCGGCCGCGGCTTCCCATCTGGGATCGTGCGTGACCATCAACACGGCGGCGCCGTCCTCGCGCGCGTAGTCCTTGAGCGCCTTGACTACTGTTTGCGCGTTGGCCTCATCCAGGTTGCCGGTCGGCTCGTCGGCCAGCACCAACCGCGGCCGGTTGAGCAGCGCCCGCGCTAGCGCCACACGCTGCTTTTCGCCAGTGGACAACTCGGCCGGCCGGTGCTCTAGCCGCCCCTCCAGTCCGAAACGCGCGATCAGCTCCTCGACGCGTCCGTCGCCGCCGCCGTTGGTTCCCTTCACTGCGGCACAGGCCACGTTCTCGCGCACATTCAAGTATGGAATCAGGTAGAATTGCTGAAATACGAATCCCAACCGCGTGGCGCGGAAACCCGCCCGCGCTTCATCGTTCAGCGTGTAGGGATCGGTTCCACCCACCTCCACCCGGCCGCTGTCGGGCGCGAGCATCGCTCCCAGCGTCAGCAGCAGCGTCGTTTTACCGCAACCGCTGGCCCCGCGTACCAACACGAACTGGCCGGCATCCACGCTCAGCGAGACCTCGCTCAATGCCCGGACCGCCTTGGCCCCACGGCCGTAAGTTTTGCACAAACTCTCAGCGCGAAGCATTTGTCGATCCCATCAGATGATTTCCGATTACGATTGCTCCGTTTGGAGTTCAAGCTTCAGCTTGATATCCCAAAAAACGTTACACATAGAACCGCAAAGAAGGCGCAAAGAGCTGCGAAGAAAAAAATGGATATTATTGAGTTCACTCATATTCCGCGCGAAATCACCGCGGGAAAACAAGAAACCAACCGATAGTATGATGAATACGACCGGTTGAAGCCGGAACTACAAACAACACGTTAAACAACAAACGATCGATAAATGACGACTGACAACTAACCTCCTTCCTGCAACAGCACCATTGCCGGATCGACTCCGGCGGCCAGTTGCGCGGGAATCCAACTGGCCGCCGCGGCCAGCACCAGCGAGCCACCCAGCAGGAGCGCCGGCAGGAGCGGCTCGACGAACATTTCCCATGGTTCGCCCGTCGCCAACCACAACTTGACCGCAACGACGGCCGCGCCATAGCCGGCCGCGGCGCCGACCAGGCCGATCGCCATCGCCTTGGCCAGGAAGAGGGCCTGGATGCGCCGCGCCGTGAAGCCCAACGCGCGCAGGATGCCGATCTCCAGCCGCCGCCGCCCGACGTTTTCCCACGTCAGCACGCCCAGCACAAAGGCCGCCGCCAGCGCCACCAGTGGGATCAACGTCGTCCCGGCCGTTACGCGCCCGGCGCGCAACTCGGTACGCAGTCGCTCCTGACGCGCCAGTTCGGCATCGGCCTCCTTAGCCGCCTTGCCGCGTACCTCGGCCCGCGTCACCAGCTTACTGTTGTGCTCAATGACGCGTGTCCCCGGCAGCAGCGCCTCGACACGCTTGCGGATCGTCAGCAGCGCCTCCGGTCCGACGCAGACGCAGTTGACGGCTAAGATGCCGTTGATTTTGCCCGGCAGCTTTAGCATATCCTGAGCCGTCCGTAGGTCGATGTAAATCATCTCGTCCTCTTCAAAACCGCGCTGCTCCAATCCGCGCGCCACCTCGAACGTCCACCCGCCTAATGCGATCTTCTGCCCCGGCACCAACCCTAGCCCCTTGTGGATCGCGTAGCCCGGAACCGCCTTGCCCGGCGCCACGGCCTGGACCATCGGCGTCTGCTTGCCGAAGGCCTTGATGTAGGCGTCGCCGGTGGTTCCCACCAGCGTGATCCAACGGGATTTTTCCGGCCACCATAATTTTCGTTGCAGAAACGGCACAATGTGGTTGATCTCGGCCAACTTGGCCGCGGCCAACTTGGCGCCGTATTCCTCCGGCATCGTCTTGGTTTGTTCGTCGGGAGTCGATAGATTCTGTTCCCGGTTAAGGATCATCAGGTTGAAGCCAAGGCGCAGCATGTCCTTGCGCATCTCGTCCTGGAAGATGGCCCAGGCTTTGGCGCTGGCCGTACGCCGTGAGGCCAAAAGCCGCTCGGTCTGGGCGTCGAAAACCCGCAGCAATAGCACCACGCCGGCACAGGCCCCCGCCGCGGCGGCCATGGCCAGAATCCCGGCCAGCGCGTTCACCTTACGGTGGAGCAATTCACGAACCATCAGCGTGCCCAATTTCATCAGGCGTTCGACCTCCTATTTTTGGGAAAAGGGCGTAAGGAGTCGAAAGGACCGAAAAGGCCAAAAGAATCCGAAAAGAACGAGGCAACTGATTTTAAGTGCAGGATAGGAAGTCATATTTTTTTCCTTCGGATCCATGCCCCGACCACGCCCGCCGCGATCAATAAACACGCCAGAGTGCAGGCCCCGCTGACCAACAGCTCCCGTTGGCCCCAAGCCACCATCCTTTCCGTTCGTGGTTCGGCCACCGTGATCGGCGGGTTCGCCCCGCCCGCGGCTCGGGCGGGTCGGTCCGATCCGTTCGCTCTTATCGTATCCCCCGCGCCGACCACCGCGCCTGATGTGTCCTGTGCATCCATTATGGCGGCGCCGACCACTTTGCCCACCTCCCCCGCCGCCGCCATCTTTGCCACGCTGGCGAGGCTGGGGATCTCCGCAACTTCAGTAATCCCGTCGGCGAAGGCCATCATCCAGTCAGTGGCGAAGAGGATGTCGATCCCCGGATTCTGTTCTTTGATCTCGCAGGCGCAGGGACCGGCCAGCAGCGCGCACCCCTGCAAGATATTATCTTCGGTTATGGTTTCGCCGCTGAGGACGCCCAAGGCTCGTCCGCGGGCGAAGATCGGCACGACCATTGGCGCCGCCACATCCGCCGTCTCTTCCCCTCGCTCGTTTTGGTCCGTATTCCCGCCCGGTTGGCCAGGACCGCGCAGCATCTCCAGCATCTTGATGAAGAATCGCTCGCGCGGATCGGTGCGCGTCACACGCAACATGGAAAATTTTATGCTCAGCGTCGGCGACGTCGCCGCGTCCCGCATGAGCGCATCATCGCCGGGCGGGGCCAACATACCGGCCTCGGCCAGCACCTTGGGCGCCCCGGCGAGTTGCTCGCTCAAGGTCCATGCCACCTTGGCATCGGTTTCGCGGTTCCCGCTCTCCAGCAGCACCCAGACTGCGGCGTGTTTCTGGTCGATGATCCGCCGGCTGATCTCACGCCGCGCTGGCGAGTCCAGCATCGCCGCCAGCGTATCCGCCTTCGGGGGGCCGTCCCAGATCAATCCGTCCAATTCCGCGGACTCCGGCCGCAGCAGCATCATGCGCGGCAACGGCCCCCCACCAAATTTTTTGATGAATGGCGTCAGTTGTCGCGTACTCGTCGTGCACGCCACGTCGACGGCAATGAAGTCGACATTGATCTGGCCCGACTCGCTGCTGATTTTCAAGTTGTCGGCCAGCGCTTTATATTCGCCCGTTAATGACCCGCGGTGCAACAGCATCAATACGTAGGCATCCGGCACCCAGTTCTCCAGTGCATACTGGTGGACCGGAGTGTCGCAGCCCCAGCCCGCTGCCCCGTAAAACCACAACGCACAGCAGATGGTCACCATTTTCACCTTTGGCATCGTTCCTATAGACCATACAAATCCTATCTTTTCAATGTTCATGGATTGTTGTACCTCGTCGCTCCGCCGGTGCGCGCGATATCGCCCGCGCTCACCGTCCCGTTCGTCGGATCGTAGATCACTGTCGGCGCCTGGCCCGTGCTCATCCCCCGCGCCAAGTATTCCACGTTCAACCCCTGGTTTTTGACCCGATCCGGCCCCAGGCTGTTGAGCACCCAGATTTTCAACCCCGCCGGCAGCGGCGCCGACTCGACGAACTCGTAGTTGCGGTAATTATACTGAGTGCGCGGAAGGTTGTCAGTGTAATTTCCCATGGTCCCGCCGATGACAAAGGGATCCTCGTATCTGACCGTGGACAGGTAAGCCGTCGGCGTGGTCAGCGTCCGCAGCCGGTAGGAGATCTGGTTGTATTGCGCGTCGAAGCCCGCCAGGTTCAGCCATGGGTAATGGTTGGCGTCGACAAAATAAGCCTCGATCGCCATGGCGATTGAGTGGTAGTCGGCCTTGACTCGCGCCACCTTGGCTCGCGTCTGCGCCTCCAGGAAATTGGGCACCGCGATGGCTGCCAGGATCGCGATGATGGCCACCACGATCAGCAGTTCGATCAGAGTGAAGCCAATTGGTCTGGGTCTCCCGCCTTCAGGCGGCAGCGGAAGCGTTGTCCTCGGTATAGGCAACGAAGAATTGAAATGTTTCATCCGAATGTGGCACAAGGACTTCGGCCCCTCGGCACCAAAACGATGATCCAAGGTAAATTTGTCGATCGGTTCGAGGGCTGCGCCAACCAAGAGTGCTCCCATCAAGTGCTCGTCAGTCGCGCACTTAACCGTTTTCCTCGTCATTTCTCCCCCTCGTGTTTGTCAGGATCGTTCAACCGCCCTCGACTTCTTCCACTTTATTCGTGCTGTTCATTGCTAAACAATTTTACCGCTTCGGTGGCCCCGCTGGCCAGCGAAGCGGTAAAATT
>JAMCWS010000198.1 GCA_023480605.1 bacterium | reverse complement strand
GCGCGAGATCGCGGCCGGGGGGCGGCGGCGGGCCAGCGCCTGCGTCTGGGGCGCGGCGTCGTCGACGAACAATTCGCCCATAAACTGCTCTTCGATCACGACGCCTCGGGCCTGGACGCGCTGGAGATCTTCCGGCTCAAATGGGCCTTGTTTGCCCAGGTTTGCGCCGCCGTGCACGAGTATCACCGCCGCACCGGCGCGCCCCACCTGCGCCTGGGCCCGCGCCACGTGATGGTCAACATCGAGCCGGGGGGGCTTTACCTCCCCTCGTTGTGGCGCTTCCAGGCACGCCTGGTCAGCCTGGGGTCGCCGACGCTGGAACTGCGCTGGGGCGGCGAGACGCCCGAAATTTTCGTCCCTCCGACCCACTCCGATCCGCTTTACGACGCCGAGCTGGTGCGCAACAGTTCGTTCGGCCTGGCCCAGCGCGGCGACTTCCTGCTGGTCGCCGTCGACGAGGCGCCCGGCGGGCGGGCCGTCATCCGCGGCCAGACGGTCGGCACGGGGATCGGCCTGCGCTGGTTGAGCCTCAAGGACCGCGTGCTGGTGACGCTGGGCCGCCACCTGGTGGGCGACGCGTCGGTCGAACTGCTCGCCACGCGCGACGAAGCGCGCGAGTATTCACCGCGCGTCATCCACATACGCAGTCTGCCGCTGCCTCTGGAACCGCCGCGCCGGGCGGCCCTGGAAAAGCTGCGCGGCATCCGCGTGCCCAACGCCGTCTTCCGCCTCCTGCCGGCTCTGCACGTGCCCTGCGACCTCTATAGCCTGGGCATCCTTCTTTACCGCACACTGCTGGTCAACGACGGCCAGGGGATCGCCGAGGTGGTGCTCGCCCTGGAGGACCTGCGCCAGGACCTGGCCTCGCTGGCGGCCATCGAATGTGAGGAAGGGCAGGAAGCCATCTTTTGGGATCGGCTGCTCAAGGGCCATCGCCGGCCGGAAGTGGCCGAGGTTTTCGGCCGCCGCCAGATCTTCTTCCACGAAAACGAGCGGATCCGCGAGCGGCCCAACGCCATCCCGGCCCCACTGTGGAACGAGGCGATGCTGCTGGGACTGCAACTGGTCACGCAATTCGAGAATTTCAGCTTCTGCGCCAATCACGGCGATTTCGATCCGGCCGTGCCGTCGGCGCGCATCGAACCGCTGATGCGCCGCGTCGAGGAGATGGGACGGCGGATCGACACCGCCCTGTTCGGCCTGACGGCCCGCAACGCCGAAGTGCGCCAGGCCCTCGAGCGGGTGCTGCGCGAAGCGGGGATGTGAAAACGGCCGGAACCAGGAAGAACGCCAAGGATCATTCATGAGCCCCGATAACGCCGACGCCCCCTTGATTCTGCTCGAAGTGATCGCCGGTCCGCTCGATGGCCTGCGCTTCGAAGGCCGCCAATCGCTGACGCGCCTGGGCCGTTCCAGCGGCGTCGGGCCGGGCGGCTTCAGCAATGACCTCGTGCTCGGGCGCGACTCCTACGCCTCGAGCTTCCACGCCACCCTGAGCCTGGCGGAGGGGCGTTGGTGGCTCAAAGACGAAAACAGCACCAATGGCACCTGGCTCGCCGGCGCGAAACTGGACCGGGGCCAAACGTGCGAGCTTCAGCCGGGCGACGCGTTCGTCGCCGGCAACAGCGTCGTTCGCTTCCGGACCGAGCCCTCGGGCCTGCCGCCCATCGATCCCGATGCCCAGACCTCGCTGTCGCCGGCGGCGACGACGATGATCAACCGGGCGCGCACTTCGGCCCGCGACCGCCAGGTGCCCTGGATCGGCACGGCCAGCCTTTTCCGCGCCCTGGCGGAGTCCGAAGCGCCGCCGTTGCCCGAGTTCTTCAGCCGGGCCGGGCTGGACCCCGCCCAGACGGTGACCCGCGTCGATGAATGGAGCCCCTGGCAGGGGGACCTGGCCTGGATCGCCAATGACATTCTGCGCACCAAGACCGCCCAGGAACGCATGATGCGCGGCGTGCTGCCCACGCCCCGGCTCCAATTGATCATGACCCTGGCCGACCGGATCCGCGAAGCCGCGCGGGCGCCCCACACCGAGCCGATCCACCTGCTCCAGGCGATTTTCGCCGAAAAAGGCGGCCGGGTCTGCCTGGCGTTGGCCGAGGCCGGCCACCCGCCCGAGCCGCTGGCCGCCCTGGCCCGGTCGCTCGCCGGGGGAGTGCGCGAAGCGCCGGCCCCCGCGCCGGGTCGGCCCGAACGAGCGGCGGCGCCTCCCGCCGGCCGGGCGGCCCCCGCCGCCGCCATGGTGACCGAGGAGCGCGAAAGAAAGGCCCCGCCGGCCCCGGCCCCGCCCGCCGCCCCTGTGGCGCCTCCACGCCGGCCCGTCGATCCGGAGTCGTGGCTGCTGGCCCGCGAGTTGATGGACCGGCTTCAGGCCGTCCAGGGGGAATTTCACCTGGCCGACCCCCAGGTGCGCCTCGAGGCGTTGTGCGGCGCGCTCAGCGAGGGGCTTCAGAAAGCGCCGCCGGCCAAGCGCCCGGCCGTCGTCGAATTGCTTTACATGCTCTTCCCCGTCCTCGAGGAGGCGATCGTGCCCCCGCCGGCGTCGCTGCTCGAAGCCACCCCCCCATCGATCAAGAGCGAACCGGTCGACAGCAACAAAACCATCAACACCGAGGACGAGCACCGGCGCGAGGCGGTCGAGGAAGGCGATTTCGGAATCGACACGGGCAAACTGTTCCAGGTGGTTTTCGGCGACGAACACCTGGCCCAGACGATGCGCGAGATGGGCAAGGAGAACCCCTTCCTGCGCCTGACCCAGCATCTCTACACCTTCGCCCTCGATATGGAGCGGCTGGCCAAGGGGCTGGTGCAGTCGGTGCAGGGGGGCGGCGGCAGCGAATCGCGTTACTTTCTGCCCTTCACCGTCCAGGATCTCAAGATGATGATTCAGAAACTGCTGGCGGGCAACAAGGACGAAGCCGTGATGGAGATCCGCCGCTACCTCTACGACCTGGGCCATTGGATCATCGCCATCGTCGCCGCCCACCAGAAGGCCGCCAGCCAATGGAATCGCGAGATGTGGGAACGGATCAATCCGATGGCGATCCGCAACGAGGCCAAGGTCAGTTCGCTCAACAAGGCCCTGGGCCTGGGCAAGGCCGATCTCTGGCAAACTTACGAACGCGTCGCCCGGGACCTGAAGCCCGAGATCACCGAGGACCAGCTCAACGAGAAGATCGGCCGGCTGGCCACCGAGGAGTTCCGCCGGCTGAGCGCAAGGCAGTGAGCCGTGCGAAGGACCTGAAAGACGAAAGGATGTAAAGGACGTAAAGGACCCAAAGGACGGGAAGGACCCCAAAGGCGAATCGCCCGAATAAACTCCAAGGACACGGTTCCGCGCCGTTTAAGTCCTTTAGGTCCTTTTTATTCCCGATTGAGAGCCAAAGTGAAAAATCCTATAACGGGAGTGGAATCACCATGAAAAAGACCCTGTTGCTGGCGCTCGCGCTGGGCTTCGTGCTGGGCGGCTGCTGCCGCCTGCCGGTTTGCACCCGCGAAATCTATTTTTACCGCACGGCCGACCTCAACCAGGGGCGCCCGGTGGCCATCGACATTATTTACCCCAAGGATGCGGCCGAAAAAAACAAGATCGTCAGCGAAATCGGCTATCAGAAATGGTTCACCAGCGAGCTTTACGACCGGGTTCACAAGGACAAGGTCTGGCTCGACAACGCCGTCATCGACAAGAAACTCGTCAATAAGCAAAAGGCCGATCCTTACATGATTATCTTCGTCGAATACGGATCGACCCAGGCGGCCCCCGAACGCGGCCGTGAACCGTTCCTGGTGTTCGAGAAGGCAACCAAGCCCAAGGGACGAAAGGTTGAATACATCCGCGTCTACAACGGCAGCCTGCAACGATTAAGGTCCAAACCGAAAAGCGCGCAATAAGGCCGGCGCCCCCGGCCAGCGCGGCGAAATCGGTCGAGTACGATCACGATCACGATTACGATTACGATCACGATCACGATAACGGGAAAAACGGTGGCGGGATATGAGCGAGTTCATGGAAGTCAACTGGTCGGAAGGCATGTTCCTTCGGCCGCATCACCTTCAGCAGGCGGGGCAGTTCCAGCGCGCCCAGCTCCAGCGCGAGGTTGCGATAGCCCGTCCCTTCGCCTGGGGCATCGAGTCGATCAACATCGCCACGGCCGAACTGGAGAGCTTCAACTTCAACATCCGCGCCTGCAGCATCCGCCTCAAGGACGGCACGCGCCTGGCCGCTCCGCACAACGCCGAGTTCGAGCCGCGCTCGTTCCGCAAGGAGCTTGACGCGGCCGGCGGCATCCTCGACGTCTACGTCGGCCTGCCCCTCATGATGGAGCGCGAGCCCAACACCCTCATGCTGTCCGAAGAAACCGCGCTCTATCACCGCCGCTACAAGGCCACCCTGGCCGAGGTGGTCGACGAGAACACCGGCGACAACAGCCAGCCGATCGAGATGCGCCGCCTCAGTCCGCGCATCTTTTTCCAGGGCGAGGACACGGCCGGCTACGAAATCATGCAGGTGGCGCGCCTGGAGCGGGCCGGCTTCGAGGAAAACAAGCCCATCCTCTCGCACCACTACATCCCCCCCATCCTGACGATGGAGGCGTGGCCGCCGCTGTTCGACTACTGCAAGGACGTCTACCAGCAGCTCTTCGCGAAAAATCGCGCCCTGGTCAGTCAGATCGCCGGGCGCAAGATCGCCTTCGGCTCCGAAGGGGTCGGCGGCCCGGAGGTGATGCTCAAGCTTAACATCACCAACCGCTACGCCGGCCATCTGCGCCAGTGGACAAGCGTCCCTTACCTGCATCCCTTCGACGTCTATGTCGAGTTGTGCCGGCTGGCCGGCGACCTGGCGATCTTCGACGACACGCGCGCGGTGCCCGACCTGCCCCTCTACGACCACGACGACCTGGGCGCCTGTTACCTCGAATTGCTGCGCGTTCTCGAGAAGCTGATCAACAACATCCTGCCGACGACGTTCATCCGCCGGCGCTTCGAGCCGGTCGAAAACCGCCGCGAAGTGGGCCTGGAAGATACCTGGCTGGCGCCCGAGGTCGAGTTTTACCTGGGCATCGAGACCGACATGGACGACGACAAGGTCGATCGCGAGGTCTCGTTCCTCAAGATGGGATCGGTGGCCGACCTGCCCACCCTCATCAACCGCCGCCTGCCGGGCCTGATGCTGCGCCGGGTGCGGCGCACGCCCATCGGCCTGCCCGACCGGCCCAACAACCACTACTATCGCATCTCGCGCGAGGGGCGCTTCTGGGACAGCATGGTCGAGACCAAGGTGCTCTCGGCCTACGGCCTGGCCGATGAAACCCTCGAACTTTACCTTTACGTGCTGCTCAAGCCCGCCAACGAAGGAGAAGGGTTATGACGCTGAGCGAAGTCGCATCGGACCTGTTTCTGTTTCTGGTCACCTTCCGCCGCCAGGTGCGCAAGGGCCTTGTGCCCGAGATCCACCAGGTGCGCTCGCAACTGCTCGACATCATCGCGGAGATGGAGCGCAAGGTGCGCGACGACGCCAAGCTGGCCAAGCTTTTCGAGAAGGCCCGCTATCCGCTGATCGTCACGGCCGACGAAATCCTGATCAACGCCAACTGGACGTACTCGGCGCAGTGGGAGGACGAGATCCTCGAATACGAATTCTTCAAAACCCGCGTCGCCGGCGAGGAATTCTTCACGATGATCGAGGACCTGGGCGACGCCGAGGAGGAAATGGCCGAAATTTTCTACCAGTGCCTCTGCCTGGGGTTCGTCGGGCGATACAAGGACGACGCCGAAGAACTGCGTCGCCTGAAAAGGCGCCTTTACCGGATGTTGCCCGGCCGCGTCTCCGACGATGAAAAACGCATCACGCCCGACGCCTACTTCATCGCCGAGGGGGTGAAGGACATTTATAAGCCGCTGGTTAACCTGGGGCGGGTCCTGGTGGTGTGCGTGACGTTGTTGATCGTCCTCTGGGGGGGGTATTTCTATTATGCCCACAGCGTCATCCCCAGCAAGATCAAGGCTTACGCCACCGAGATGAAGGAAAAGGTCGCCCCGGCCAAAGCCTCCCGCGCCGCGGGGGATATCCAGGCCGAACAACCCGCCAAGCCCAGTCCCAAGGGAACCAAGTAGCGACGGGAACGGTGGCGGGAATAACGAACATTTTGGATGGGCCACGGAAGACGGCAAAAAAACCACAGGGACGACGGAATCCGGAAATAGCACCATCGCCGAGGAGACAGGCAACACGCCATGTTTGAACAACTGGGCAGCACCACGATTCTCTATCGCTTCATGGCAGGCGGAACGGCCGCCGTCATCATCGTCGGACTGGTTTACCGGTTCATGGGACCCACGGCCGCCGGCATCGCCATGGCGGCGTTGCTGCTGGCCGGCCTCGGGGGCCTGATCTTCAACAAAGGTCTCAAGGGCCTGCGCAAGCGCAAGGTCAGCGCCTTCGATAAGGGCCTCCAGGCCGACGCCAACAAGCCCACCCGGGGCAAGGTCGAGTCGCGCAAGGCCGTCGCCGAACTGGCCGGGCGCTGGAACCAGGCCGTCACCGAACTCAAGGGCGCCGGCCTGAGCTTCTACGATCTGCCGTGGTATCTGCTCATCGGCGAGCCGCAGTCGGGCAAAAGCACCACGCTCAAGAACTCGAGCCTGGAATTCCCCGTCGGCACCGAGGCGCTCTCGGGCGCCGGCGGCACGCGCAACTGCGACTGGTGGTTCACCAACGAGGCCATCATCCTCGACACGGCCGGCCGTTTCACCTTCCAGGAGAAAAACGCCCCCGACGCCGAGGAGTGGAACGGCTTCCTGCGCATGCTGCGCAAATACCGCGCCGCCTGTCCGATCAACGGCGTCGTGCTGACCATCCCCTGCACGTCACTGCTGAGCGACAACGAGGAGGAGCGCGAAGAGAAGGCCCGCAACATCCGCGAAAAACTGACCCAGATCCAGCGCGAACTGGGCGTGCAGTTCCCCGTTTTCATCCTCATCACCAAGAGCGACCAGATCCTGGGCTTCACCGAATTCTTCTCGCGCCTCTCGGCCACCGAGCAGCGCCAGCTTCTGGGCTGGTCGATGCAGGGGCCGTTCATTCAGTCCTATGACCCCGACAGCTTCGGCGACGTGTTCCAGAAGCTTTACGAGCGCATTCACAAATGGCGCAACAAGCTGCTGGGCGAGGACATGAGCCTCACGGAGATCGACAAGCTCTACGTCTTCCCCGAGGAATTCAAATCGCTGCGCGAACCGCTCTACGATTATCTCAAGACGATCTTCGTCAAGACGCACTACCTGCCGCCCCTTTTCCTGCGCGGCTTTTATTTCACCAGCGGCCTGCAGCAAGGGCGGCCCATCGCCCGCGCCTGCGCCCAGTTGATCCGCAGCGCCGGGGCCGGCGGCGAGGAAATCATCGAACACCTGCAGAAGATTTTCGAGCGCTCGCGCGCCTTCTTCATCCGCGATTTCTACCTCGAAAAACTTTTCCCCGAGCGCAACCTGGTCATCCACTCCGAAGAAAAAATGAAGATCGGCCGCAAGCTGGGCCACGTCGCCATCTGGGGCAGCGCGCTGGTCATGGCGCTGACGATCGCCTTCGTCGCCTGGCAGGGCGTGCGCGCCACGCGCGGCATCGGCGGCATCGAAAAAGTCGCCGCCCAGGTTCGCAACGGCTTCGTCAAGGAGGTCGACCGCACCGGCGAAGGCGCGGCCGACCCCCTGGGCGCCGAGCAGGCCGCCGACGCCGTCAAGCTTTCGGCCGAGTTCGGCCGCGCCGCGCGCCAGACCGCCCAGCGCCTCTCCGTCCTGGCGCCCTACCTGCGCGACATGCACTGGATGTATTTCATCGGCAATTGCCTGCAGGACCAGGGCCGCGCCCTCTACGCGAAACTCGCCGCCAGCCCCGCCGGCGCCAGCGTCACCGACGCGGCCCTCGGCAAGCAATACGCCGCCTACACGCACCTGTGGAGCCTCAACGTCAACTGGCTCGATCACACCCGCGGCGACCGCGGCGCCTTCGGCGAGGCCGGCAAGATCGAATGGCCCGCGATGACCCAGGCGGGCATCACCGACGAAACCCGCAAGCTTTTCCAGGATGAACTGGCCCTCGTGCGCAAGGAACTGGCCGATCCCGACCTGGACTTCCGTAATCTCCCGATCGCGCTGCCCTTCATCCCCGGCGAGGCCGACCCGACGCGCAACAAGCCGATCAGCAAGGAGGTCGAGGCCATCCGGACCGGTTTCAAACCGGCCGACACGGCCACGGTGCAGTCGGTCGTCGGCGCGGCGCGCACGCTGCGCGACGGATACGGCCAGGCCGCCGCCGGTCTGCTGGGCGTGCCTTGCGGCTACGCCGCGGCCGATACCGACCCCTTCACCGGCGCGCGCGCCTCGATCACGGCCGTCCGCGGCCAACTGACGGGCCTCGACACGGTGCTCGGCACGAACAAGGACCTGTTGCGCTCGCTCGCCGCCGACCTGCCCTCGGTCCAGAAGGCCTTCGACCAACTGACCTGGGCCAAGGCGGCCGTCCCCGGCCCCGCGCAGCAGGCGCTCGATAAATATATCCTCGCCGCCGTCAAGGACACCAGCGAGCGTCTGGCCGGCCAGGCCGAGGTCGCCCGTCTTCCCTTGCGCGAGGTCAGCGACGTGATCATCACGAGCGGCACGCTGACGCGCAATCCTGCCCTGGGGATCGTCGCCGAAGGCCTGGGGCGCATCGAAGCCCTGGCCGACGCGCAAAACGCCGTCATCAAGCAGATCGCCGCCCACCCCATCCGCAATCCCGACGAAGCCAAGCAGGCGGCCGAACAATGGAAACTCAACGAGGCGCGCGTGGCGGCCCTCAAATGGGCCGCCGACAACGCCACCCGCGCCGATCTGGCCCCGGCATGGCAGGTCGTGCAGATCGCCCAGGCCACCACGCGCATGGTCGAGGAAGGCGACGAATCGGTGCTGGTCGAGGCCTGGCTGGCCTACATCCGCACCGCGGGCCCCGGGCCGCTGCTTTCGGGCAGTCAGGTCGAGGCGGCCAGCCTCAAGGAAGATCCCCCCGGCGGCGCGCGTCCCGAGAACGTCCTGCGCGCGCAGGACACCCTCAACGCCCTGCTGGCCGAACTGGGCAAGTTCCGCGAGGGGATCAAGTGCCAGCGCAGCGTCGACCGCTTGCGCCAGCAATCCGATAATCTGAGCGCCGTCATCAAAAAGAACCAGGCCAACTTTGTCGCTTATTGGCAGACGGCCTGGCAGCGCTGGGATCCCTCGGCATGGATCCAGGGCATCTCGACGTGGGAGGCCTTCAAGAGCGATCCCCTCATCCAGGGCCCGCAACTCGCCCAGCGCATCCGGGGCGAACTCCAGCGTCTGGTCGTCAACGTTCAGGGCTTCAAGGACAAAGGCGGTTCGATCGGCGAGCTGGCGCCCGTTCTGGCCGACCTTGCGCAATACGCCACTCCCAATTCCGTGCTCGAACAGAACGCCAACCTGTTCAACGACACGGTCGGCGAAATGGCGGCCGACAAACTGACCGCCGCCGTTCAACTTGAACAGGCGGGAACGAACGGCCAGCCACGCATGCGCAGCCTTGAGGCGATCGCCACGCGCTCGTCGTCGCTCAACCCCAAGTTCGACTACTACCCCAAGAAGGTCCGGTCGCTGCTGGAAGCGCGGGCGGAGTTCGAGACCGAACTGGGCCGCTTCCTTACCCGCTGGTCGCGCGACCTGGCCGGGCGGTTCCCCTTCGCGCCCGACCGCTCGCGAATCAAATTCGCGGGTAACACCGTCCAGGTTCCCCAGGCCGGCACCCGGATGCTGGCCGACTTCTACTACGGCGCGGAGAGCCTTCCGACCTTCCTCGAAAAATACAAGGCTCTTTACGAGGTGTGGGTGACCCAGCCGGGCAACGCCCCGCTGCGCGATTTCGTGAGCGCCTGCCTCAAGCAGCGCGACTTCTTCTTCGATCCCGCGGGCGGCGGCAAGTATCGGG
>JAMCWS010000411.1 GCA_023480605.1 bacterium | reverse complement strand
GCCGTCGGTCATCGCGGAACCGCCCCCGGCGATCAAGCCCCGCCCATCCGCAGACCGGCTGCGCTTTCCAAGCTGTCGCCTCCCCCCGCAGGGGGGACGGAAGGGGGGGTATTTCCACACTTTTACCGGAAGAACCCTCTGATAATATCTCGATACTTTCAGACCCTCAAACGACGCACGCCCATTGAAACGAATACTTACTATATATTTACAGGCAGATAACGGTCTATTGGTTTGATTTACCCGGACCATGCGGCATCTTCCAAATCCTCATGTTTTAGATAAACGTCAAGCCTTTTTTACGCATGGAGTGTATTTGAATATTTCGATCGAAATCTTGCCTTGCGCCACCTCCAGAAATGGCTTCCCGTTGCGCACGCCGACCGTGCCATATCCGCCGGCGGCGCAGAAAAAGGCGCGGAAGTCGCCCTTGATGTTCGGCTCAAGGTATAGCGTCTTCTCAACCGCGTCGTAGCGGGCGCCGGTCAGTCCCTGGAGCAGCGCGTACGACGACAGCGCCCGCCCGTACCAGTGGCCGCATTCATATTCGTCGAACGGGTTGCGCACGCGGCCGTCGTATCGGGCCCGCGCCGCGCGGACGATCTCCAGTCCCTCCTCGACCCGGCCCATCAGCATCAAGTGGCTGGCGACCTGGTATTCGATCCCGGTCCAGACTTCATTACTATAGATGAAGGGCAGCGACAGTTCGCCCCCCTTCGGCCAGGTGCAGAGAAGCAAGCCTCCCTCGTGGCCAACCGCGTATGATGGCCGCTGCGGATTATCGTGATCCGACAGGTCGTTTCGGAAATTATACTTGTGGACCGACTCCAGGTGGCTGCGTTCCTTGTCGACATCGAGTATCTCGCCCACGCCGCACACCCGCGCGATCCACGCGCCCAGGACGCCGTCCGACAGGCAGCCATTGCCATACTGATACTTGGGCCCCTCGCGTTCGACGAGTTCCTCGGCCTCGGGCACGCCGCCGGTTGCGCGTCCCGCGGAAGGCGTGCGTTCGCGCCCTTCAGCCTCGGTCGGGTCCTCGCGGCGTATTTGCTGGATAAAATATTCGCCATTGTAGAGTTCGTTTTCGAGGAAGGCGCGGCCTTTGCCGTATAATTCCTCGTAAAGCGCCGCGTCTTCGCCCAACGCGCGGCCCATGAGCGCCGCCGCGCGCAGCGCGCCCAGGTAAAACGAGCCGCACATTCCGTCAGGCCCCCAGAATTCGATGTCGTAAGTGTTATGATGAATCGCCTCGAGGATGCCCCGGCGATTGGGATCCCACTGGTCGATGCAGAAGTCCATGCTCTGGCGCACGCGCGGCCAGAGACCGCGCAACCACTCGGTCATGCCGCTCACCCGCCAGTCGCGGTAGACCTTCATGATGCCGCCGAGTTGGCCGTCGGAGGCGGCGTGACCACCGTGGGTGTTGACGCGGATGGGCAGCGTCGCGCGAAAAGTCTGGTGGCCGCGCTCATCCTGATTTTCGCCGAACTCGGTCTGGCGCAGCGAGCGCTCCATGTCGGGGAAGAGGTGCGGGATCGCCTGGGCGTAATTCCAGACGTGGGTGCACGAGCCGTGGCAGCAGCCATTGGCATCGCTGCAACCCTCCCAGCACCACAGGCGCCCGTCGGTCTGGCGCAGGACGGTGGGGGTTTTGAGGATGGTCAGGTTGGCCGCGACCGCTTCGACCACCTCGGGCGGCAGCGTCGTGTCATAGAAGCAATCGGCAAAGGTTTTGCTCCTGGCGCGCAGCGCGTCGTAGTTGTCGCCCCACCAGGCCGTCAGCGCCTCGATGTCGTCGAACATGCCCGAGTAGAACGGGCGATAAGTCTCGGGACGATATTTACGGGGGGATTCGGCCGGGGCCGCGCCGTCGCAGGCGCACCCCGGGGCGGCGCAACTCGCGCCCGCCTCCGCCGCGGCCTTGGCCGCCGCCTCCTCTTCATCGTCGTGGAGACCCTTGCCGACCCGCAGACCGGGGTCGGGCACGTGCCAGGCCAGCCGCAGGCGAACGGTCATCGACTCGCCGGGTCCAAACCGTATCGGCAGAAACAGGCTGCCGCCGGGGCTGGGCGGGCCGGCGTCGTATGGGTCGGCCTTCGGCATGGCGCCTTCGCGGATCGTTTTCCAGAGCATTGTCAGCACGTCGAACCCGCCGCCGCGGAACCAGGCGCAGTTGACTTTGGTCGCCAGGTCGTCGACGGTGGCGCTGAAGGCGGCCTGGCGCCCGGGCTGCTCCGCCGTGCCTTTCTGAAGGAGGATAAAACCGCCGCGAGTGTGAAGCACCGCGCTTTCCGCGCCGCGGCCGCCGGCCAGAAAGTTGCGCGCGTGAAACGAGTAAATCGCCTCGACCGCCTCGCCGGTGGGGTTCGTCAAGCAATATTCGAGCCCCGCCACCGGCAGGCTTGACGAATTGGCCTCGCCCGGGGTGAAGGGACTCCAGCCGGTCAGTTCGACTTTCAGGGGCACGGCGGGATCGGTCAGGCCGACCGTCGCGAAAGGGAAGCGCGTCTCGAAAACGGCGCGGTCGAAGCGCGGCAGGCCATAATCGGCGCCGGCGGCGCCGTTGCCCGTGCCCGGCATGCCGAAGACCTTCCAGCCTTGCACGGGGCCCTCGAGCACGCGGGCCCGCGGCGGGGCGTTGGCCGGTTTGACCCACAACGCCGAAAAAACAACCGGCTGGTTGAAGATCTCGGGTTGGCCGCGCAGCGAAAAATGCGACAGAGTTCCGCCGCCTTCCAGGCAAATCATCCCCGCTCCCATGCCGCCCAGGGGGAAGGCGACCCGGTTCAGATATTCCCCTTCATACGGTGAATTAAAGGCTCGGTCCATCGGCGTCGCTCCCGTTGCGGGTGAAATGACCCAGGCTATTCGGCATAATCAACCTGAGGATCGGCAAACCACTTCGGGTTGTCAAGGGCATTGCGGCGTGGGGTGCATCCCTGAATTCTCTCTCAGATCAGATCCTCTGTTCCCAAAAGCGGGCCGACATTCCGAGCGTTGGACCCAGTTCCGGAGGGACGGCTGCCTTCAGCCCGCCATGGCAATGGCGGGATGGATGGCCGCCTCGCCCCAAAAGTCCCGTCAGGGACGGATGATGGGAGCGAAACCCTCTTATCATATGTCCCTGATGGGACTCCGGATCGATCATCGATCGGTTTCCCGCCACGGACGTGGCGGGCTGAAGGCTTCCGTCCCTGGCGGGACTCCCACATCCCCGCCCCATTAACCGGGGAATTCAGAGATGCACCCAGCGGCGTGTCGCCGACGCATGATGCCTCACGCGATTGCGGGGAAAGGTCCAGTCCATCGGAGCTTCTTTGTCGTGATCGACTTAAAACCACAGGCTTCGATTACGATCACGATTACGATTACGATCACGATCACGAGAAGAAGTGCGGGGTTGTACCGCTGTGACAATTTGCAGTCCGCGAACTCGCGGAACGCGTCCATGAGGCCATGCGGGAATGGATTGGTGCGCCCTGGCGCATTTCGGTTGTTCAGGCCGCGCGCGGCGGCGTAAAATCAGGGGCATGAGCGTCCTTGAATTGCTCCAGCGTCAGCCCGTGTTGCCCGCGCCGATGTGCGGCATCAGCGACTTCGCCTATCGTTCAATCTGCCGGCGGATGGGGGCCGACCTGACTTACACGCAAATGGTTTCGGCCGAGGCGATTGCGCGCGGCGACGTCAAAAGTTTCGACATCCTTGACCAGCAGGCGCCCGAGCCTCTGCTGGCGATGCAGCTTTTCGGCGCCGCGTTCGCGTCAATGGGACCGGCCGTCGAGGCGCTCCAGGCGCGCGGAGCGACCCTTATCGACTTCAACATGGGCTGCCCGGCGCGCAAGGTCACCGGGTCGAAGTCCGGCTCGGCGCTGCTGCGCGACCTGCCGCTGACCACCCGCCTGATGCGCGCCATGCGGGCCGCCGCGCGCGTTCCCGTGACCGTCAAGATGCGTTGGGACTGGAGCGGTGACAAAGGCGGCGACGGCGCGGCCATCGAAGCGGCCCGGATCGCCGAGGCCGAGGGATTCGCCGCCGTCTGCCTGCACGCCCGCACGCGCGAACAGGGCTACTCGGGGGTGGCCAACTGGGAATTGATCGCCCGCATGAAAGAGGCCGTCGCGATCCCCGTCATCGGCAACGGCGACATCCGCCGGCCGGCCGACGCCCTTGAGATGATGCGCCGCAGCGGCTGCGACGCGGTGATGATCGGCCGGGCCATCATCGGCGACCCCTGGCTGCTGGCCGAATCGCTGGCCGCGGTGCGGGCGGGACGGGCGCCCGTCGAGCGCCCGCCGGTGCCGTGGGCCGAACGGGCCGCCCTCATGCGCGAGCACGCCGGGCTGATGGTGGCCGGCCACGGTCCGCGGGCGTTGCTCCAGTTCCGCAAACATGCCGCCGCCTACGTGCGAGGGCTGCCGGGGGCCAAAAAGTGGCGCGAGCGCCTGATGCGCGTCGCCACGCTCGGGCAACTCGACGCGGTCCTGGCGGGAGAGAATCCGCAGGCCGATATCTGAAGGGGCTGCGCGCCGGCGGCGGCCGCCGGCAAGGCTTGATTTTTCTTTGTCATTGGCCGGGGAAGCGGGTTTTGCTAGCATTCAGGCACGTCGTCGGCACGGGCGTGGCCAGTGAAACCACGATGGGGCGATCCCCCGGGATGCGAGCGGGAATCGTATGCTTTACGTCTTTTACTTCTACGTCTTTTTTCTTCCCCTGCAGTACATTCAGGAAAAAATTCCCAAAGGTCCCACCGGAGTCAACTACGCCAATGTGATGATGATCCTCATGGCGTTGGGGTGGATATTTCATCGCCTCGCGCGCGGCCGGCGCGTGGTGCTGCCTTCGCCCCTCAACCTGCCGATGGCGCTTTTCCTGGCCTGGACCTATTTCGGCGTCGTCTGGGGCACGCTTTCGCAGCCCGAGGTGACTTTCGAGATGGGCAACAAGTTCTACCTGCAGTTCGCCAACGGCTTTTTGATGTTCTGGTTCGCCCTGCACCTGCTGGGCACGCGCCGGGCGGCGCGGGGGGCGATTTTCGCCATTGCCCTGGTGGCGCCGCTGGTCTTCAGGGTGTTTTACAGTCAGCTTCACTCGATCCTGGTGTGGCATTATCGTGACGACCTGCGCATCAACGGGCCGTTCGTATATGTCGGCTCGAACGAGTTGGGGGCGTTTTTCGTTTACGCCGCGATTTTCCTGCTGATTTATGCTTTCTGGCGCCAGCGCCTCTGGCAGCGCCTTTACTTTCTCGGGGCCGCCGCGATGTATATTTACGGCATCCTCTTTTCATACTCGCGCGGCAGTCAACTGGCCTTCATCGTCGCCCTGGGGCTGGCCGCCTCGGTTCGTTACCGCTTCGTGCTGCTGCTGATGGCCGTGGCCTGGCTGACCATGCCGATGTGGGTGCCGCCGTCGGTCAAGGACCGTTGGGACATGACCGAACAAAACGGGCAGTTGGATCCTTCGGCCGCCTCGCGTTCGACGTTCTGGAAGGTGGCTTGGGATATATTCCTCGAACACCCGGTGACCGGTTCGGGCCTGGGCACATTCAAAATCCTCAACCCCTATCACATGGACGCCCACAACATTTACATGCGCGTGCTGGCCGAGCAGGGCGCGATCGGCCTGGGACTGCTGGTCGCCATCTGGGTCACGATCCTCCGCATCGCGCACCTCCTTTGGCGCAGAGCCCCCGAGCCGCATGACCGTCATGTCGGATTCTGCCTGCTGATCGCCACCCTGGGCCTGATGATCGCCAACGTGTTCGGCGACCGATTCTCGCATTACGTGATGATCGGCCAGTTCTGGGTGCTCGTGGGGCTGGCGGCGCGGCTATACGCCGGCGTCACGGGCGTCGAGGCGCTCGAAGACGAGTCCGAATCGGCCGAGGAAATCCAGCCGAAGGCCGAAGGGGCGCCGGGAGTGACCGCCGCCGCCGCGCCGCGCCTGGTGGGCGCCGCGGCCTCCCCGGCGCCCGCCCTGGCGATTAGAAGCGGCGCCGCGCCGGAGGCCGGCCTGCGCCGATTCGCGCGGCGCGCGCTCAATTTGTTGGGCCGCGCCGGCGGGGAGCCGTATCGCGAACTCCGGGCGCCGTCGACCGAGCGGCCCCGGCTCAACATCGTGCAACCGGGGCCGCCCCCGGAAGATACGGTGCGGCGGGATCGGACCGCCCGCCCCGGCCGGGGCGCGGCCGACCGACCGCCGTTGCGGGTGGCCGGGCGCGACGGCGACCAATAATTTGCCACCCAATCAGACCTTGCGGTGAAATGCCGGATGCGCGAGCGGCCGGCGTGGGATGGGGGCGTGCGGCGGCGCCCGGCACGTCAAAGAGGAGCAAAAAGTCATTAATATCGCGGGTGCCGGCGCGCCCGGGCGCCGGCATGCCCCGAACCGCCTTCGGCACGAGACCGGAGACCGGATGTTCAAATATGGATTTCTTGACTTTCCACGGAGGCTGTGTTAGGCCTTGTCAAACGTCCGCGTGCTCGCCGTCGGCAAGTCTGACAACACCGGTGTATCTGAGGTCTTACGGCTCCTGCCACGCGTTCAAAGAGGATAACCGAAAGGGATGATCCCCGTCGGTGAGGGCGTGGTCAGCGCCTTTTACCGGATGGTTCCCGCCCGTGCCGCGGCCGCACGCCGCCGGCCGGGCCGCAAGCGGGAAAAATTTTATCCGATCAAGCCAAGTCAAATTCGGGAGAATTCAGCATGCAACGCAAGATGGTCACGATCGATGGCAACGAGGCGGCGGCCCATGTCGCTTACCGCGTCAGCGAGGTTATCGCCATTTATCCCATCACGCCCTCCTCGCCCATGGGCGAGCATTCCGACGACTGGTCGGCGCTGGAGCGGCCCAACCTGTGGGGCACCGTGCCCACCGTGGCCGAACTGCAAAGCGAAGGCGGGGCGTCGGGCGCCGTGCACGGCGCGCTCCAGACGGGCGCCCTCACGACGACCTTCACGGCCTCCCAGGGTCTGCTCCTGATGATCCCCAACATGTTCAAGATCGCCGGCGAGCTGACTTCGACCGTCTTTCACGTTTCGGCCCGCACCGTCGCCACCCACGCCCTGTCGATCTTCGGCGATCATGGCGACGTCATGGCCACCCGTTCGACCGGCTGGGCGTTGATCGCATCCGGTTCGATCCAGGAAATCATGGACATGGCGCTGATCGCCCAGGCCGCAACCTTGCGCGCGCGTGTTCCCTTCCTTCACTTCTTCGACGGCTTCCGCTCGAGCCATGAAGTGATGAAAATCGAGCAATTGAGCGACGACGACATGCGGGCGATGGTCGACGACGACCTGGTGCGCGCCCACCGCGAGCGCCGCTTGTCGCCCGACCGCCCCTTCATCCGCGGCACGGCACAGAACCCCGACGTCTTCTTCCAGGCGCGCGAGACGGTCAACCCCTTCTACGCGGCCTGCCCGGCGATCGTCCAGGTCGAAATGGACAAATTCGCCAAGATCGCCGGCCGCCAGTATCACCTGTTCGACTACGTCGGCGCGCCCGACGCCGAGCGGGTCGTCGTGTTGATGGGTTCGGGCGCCGAAGCGGCCAAGGAGACGGTGGAATATCTGACGGCGCGCGGCGAAAAAGTCGGCGCGGTGATTGTCCGCCTCTTCCGGCCCTTCTCGATCAAGGATTTTATGACCGCCCTGCCGCCCACGGTCAAGACGATCGCGGTGCTGGACCGCACCAAGGAGCCCGGCGCCATCGGCGAGCCGCTCTACCAGGACGTGATCACGGCGCTGGCCGAGGCCAGGGCCGACGGGACGACGGCCATCGCGCCGCGCGTCATCGGCGGGCGTTACGGCCTCTCCTCCAAGGAATTCACGCCGGCGATGCTCAAGGGCGTTTACGACGAAATGGGGAAAGCCCGGCCGATGAACCATTTCATGGTCGGCATCGAGGACGACGTGACCGGCAACTCGATCGCCTACGATCCCGAATTCACGACCGAGGGCGACGACGTGGTGCGGGCGATGTTCTACGGTCTGGGGGCGGACGGCACCGTTGGCGCCAACAAGAACTCAATCAAGATCATCGGCGAGGAAACCGATAACTACGCCCAGGGCTATTTCGTCTACGACTCCAAGAAATCGGGTTCGATGACGGTCTCGCACCTGCGCTTCGGGCCGCGGCCGATCCGCTCGACCTACCTGATCAGCAAGGCCAACTTCATCGCCTGCCACAACTTCACCTTCCTCGAAAAATACGACATGTTGAGGGACGCCGTGCCCGGGGCGGTCTTCCTGCTCAATGCCCCGTACGGCAAGGACGAGGTCTGGGACCAGTTGCCCCGCCCCGTCCAGCAGGCCATCATTGACAAAAAGCTCAAGTTCTACACGATCGACGCGACGACCGTGGCCCGCGACACGGGCATGGGCGCGCGCATCAACACCATCATGCAGACCTGCTTTTTCGCCATTTCGGGCGTGCTGCCGCGCGAGGAGGCCATCGACTGCATCAAGCGCTCGATCAAAAAAACTTACGGCGCCAAGGGCGACCAGATTGTTCAGATGAACTTCAACGCCGTCGACCAGACCCTGGCCAACCTGCATGAGGTGAAGGTGCCGGCGGCGGTGACGAGCACGATCGAAATGCCCCCGGTTGTCTCCGACAAGGCTCCGGCGTTCGTGAAGGACGTGACCGCGCGCATCATCGCCGGCGATGGCGACGCGCTGCCCGTCAGCGCTTTCCCGATCGACGGCACGTTCCCCTCGGCCACGGCCCAGTGGGAGAAGCGCAACATCGCCTTGGAGCTTCCAGTCTGGGATCCCGAGGTTTGCATCCAGTGCGGCAAGTGCGCCATCGTCTGCCCCCACGCCACCATCCGCCAAAAGATCTACGCCAAAGATTTGCTCAAGGGCGCACCGGCGACATTCAAGCATGCCGACGTGCGCGGGCGCGACTTCGGCGAGAACATGGTCTTCACGATCCAGGTGGCCCCCGAGGATTGCACCGGCTGTGGCCTGTGCGTCGAGGCCTGCCCGGCCAAGAACAAGAAGGAAGTGCGTCTCAAGGCTGTCAACATGGCCGATCAATTGCCGCTGCGCGTGCCCGAGCGCGAGAATTGGGACTTCTTCCTGACGCTGCCCGAATACGACCGCAAGCTGCTCAAGGTCGACACGGTCAAGGGGAGCCAACTCCTGCAGCCGCTGTTCGAGTTTTCGGGCGCCTGCACCGGATGCGGCGAAACACCTTATCTCAAACTGCTCAGCCAGCTTTTCGGCGATCGGGCCATCATCGCCAACGCCACCGGCTGCTCGTCGATTTACGGCGGCAACCTTCCCACCACGCCCTGGGCCATCAACGCCGAAGGGCGCGGGCCGGCCTGGTCGAACTCGCTCTTCGAAGACAACGCCGAGTTCGGCCTGGGCTTCCGCCTGACGCTTGACAAGCAGAATCAGTTCGCCAAGGAACTGTTGAAAAAGATGGAAGGCGCCCTGGGATCCGAATTGGTCGAGGGGCTCCTGGAGGCCGCCCAGACGAATGAAGCCGGTATCGACGAGCAACGCCGGCGCGTCGCGGCGCTCAAGGAGAAGCTGGCCGGCATCGACTCGAACGACGCGCGCCATCTGCTCACCCTGGCCGACTCGCTGGTCAAGAAGAGCGTCTGGATCGTCGGCGGCGACGGCTGGGCCTACGACATCGGCTACGGCGGCCTGGACCACGTCTTGGCGATGGGCCGCAACGTCAACGTGCTGGTGCTCGATACGGAGGTTTACTCCAACACCGGCGGCCAGATGTCGAAGGCGACGGCGCGCGGCGCCGTGGCCAAGTTCGCCGCCGGCGGCAAGCCGATGCCCAAGAAAAACCTGGCCATGATGGCGATGAGCTACGGTTACGTTTACGTGGCCACCGTGGCCATGGGGGCCAACGACAGCCAGACGGTCCGGTCGATGCTCGAGGCCGAAAGTTACGACGGCCCCTCGCTGATCATCGCCTATTCGCACTGCATCGCGCACGGTTACGACCTGCGCCAGGGCTTGGCGCACCAAAAGGCCGCGGTCGAGTCGGGGCACT
>JAMCWS010000097.1 GCA_023480605.1 bacterium | reverse complement strand
GCGGCGGGGCGTCAGGTTAACGGTTTTGGTTTGCAGCGCCCGCGCTCGCTCGACGTAAATCCGGTGGTCGCGGATCTGGAGTATATAGAGCCGGGCCTCGATGATGCCGAACAGGACCACGGAGAGTAAAATCAAAAAAATCAACCGTAGCCGATAGGTCTTCTTCAGCATGGAGCATTCTTTTTCTTTGACAGGAACCGCGCGGCTCGATTACGGTCAACCCAGGGTGAACGACAATTCGGTAAGTCTTTTCCGCATCAGGCCGGGGAAACGTCGCAACGAGGCAGGACGTCGGCGCGACGCTTCCCCTTTTTATTCCCGCCGGACGCATGGGGAAACGCGCCGCCGCGGAAACAAGGCCTGATGCCTCCAGGGTCCGAATGGCGCACCTTACCCGCCGGCCGAAATCGATCAGCGGCAACAGGTCGGCGCAACAGGCAGTCCAGACGCGGGAATCGGGCATGGGAATCGGGCGCGCATCCTTGCGCGCCTTTTTGCGTGGCGGGCGACTCTGGCTTTCGGAACGGAGGGGCAGCGTGAACGCGGTGCGGCGCGGCGGCAGCGGGAGCGGCAAGAGCGGGAACGGCTGGCGCATCGCGGGAAGCGGCGCGCCAGCGGGAAATTCTGGCAGCGGAGAGCCGTGACGGGAACGGCGGTCGCCCTGAGTCAGCATCCTGACGATTGCGGTGAACCGGCGAGGGAAAAGCAAACAACGGGGACGCTCGTGGGGGGAGCATGGCAACGGGAAGCCCTGGCCGGCGGAGGTGCGGTCTGGCCCTGGAGAAACTCGAACCCGGTCCGGAGGGCGCGGGGGCGTCCCGGCGAACCGGCGAAATATGTCGGGGGCGGGCTTGCGGCCCGCGGGGGTCGTCTCCTTCGGCGAGTCCGCCGCCGGTTCGCGAACCGGCGGTGGGATTCCGGATTGCGCGTCACTCCTTGCTTGTCTGGCCGGCCATCGACATGCCGATCAGGCCGATGCGATCGCTGAGGGCCTCGAGCCAGCGCGCCTGGCTGTCGGCGAACTCGATCCGGTCGTCGGTGGCGGGGTCATGAGCCGCGCGCGCCATCGCGTAGCGGGCGTAAATCTCCTCGGGGATGACGTAATTAACGCGGTTTTCGATTTTGTAAGGCACCATCCCCAGTTCGTTGCTCGCGTAGTTATAGAGTTGTTCGGATCGCTTGAGCGCCCCGGTTTCGCCCCGCAAGGCGTTGATGTTGCTGCGCAGAGTCTCCTGGAGCGATTGCAGGCGGATGGTTTCGGAGCGTAGCTCGTTCAGGCTGAACCGCAGATGAAGGTGCGCCAGGCCGAAGACCAGCGCCACGGCCAGTACGACCATGATCTTGAGCAGCCGCGGGGCCGGTAGGGCACGGGGAGCGTGATCGACGGCGGTGCAACGCGTCAGACTCGACATGGTGCTCTCCTTTCCACGTGTGCCGGAGCCGAAGGCCGCCAGTCTCCAGCCTTCAGCTTCTTAAATTTTTTCGATCGCGCGCAGACGGGCCGAACGGCTGCGCGGATTGCGGGCCTGTTCGGCCTCGCCCGCCACGAGCGGCCGGTGCGTCACCGGTCGGGCCGTCGCGCGGGCCTCGCCCTGGGGAAGCGGCCAGGGCGCTTGGGCGGGGGTGACGGCGGCCCGCATGAATTCCTTGACGCGCCGATCCTCGCCCGAGTGGAAACTGATCACCACCAGCCGTCCGGCCGGCCGAAGCCATTCGAAAGCTACGGGCAAGGCGCTCTCGAGCGTGCGGTACTCGCCGTTGACCTCGATCCGCAGAGCCAGGAACACGCGCGTGGCCGGATGGATGCGCGGCGGCCAGGCCTTGCGCGGAATCGCCCCGGCGACGATTTCGCCGAGTCGGCGACCCGTCCGGATGGGCTCCCGGGCACGGGCCTCGACGATCCGGCGGGCGATCCGCCCCGCCCAGCGTTCGTCGGTGTGCACGCGGAAGAGGCGGGCCAGTTCGGCCTCGTCCCAGGCGGCCACGATGTCGGCGGCGCTGGGGCCGGCCAGGCGCGGGTTGATGCGCATGTCGAGGGCTTCGTCGCTCTGCCAGCTCAGGCCCAGGCGCGGGTCGAGCAATTGCGGCGTTGAGGGGCCCAGGTCGAACAGGAATCCATCGGGCGCGGAAACGCGGGGATTCGGGAACGTTTCGGCCAGAACCTGGGGCAACTGGGAGTGATCCGCAACGATCAGTTTGTAACAGGACTCGGGAACGTGCGCGGCCTCGATCCGCCTGCGGGCCGTCGCCAGCATCTGCGGGTCCCGATCGATCCCGACCAGCAGCCCCTCACCACCTAACTGCGACAGAATCGCCAGACTATGTCCTCCGTGCCCCAGGGTCGCGTCGACGATCACCTTGCCAGGCGCCGGAGACAACGTGTCGAGCACCTCCTTCACCAAAACCGGTTCGTGCAATTCCAACTCATCCATGGCAACCCGGCCTCCTGCTGGCGAGGCAGCGTTTACCGGGTCGGTTCCCCCCCGCCGGCGTTGATCACGTATTGGACGGGGGCCTTGGGTTCGTCCTTGCGGGCCACGCGGGTCGAGGCCGCGCCCCATTGGGGCAGGCCGCGCTCGAACATTTCGCGCCAGACCTTCAAGGCGAACAATTGCATGTACCCGAGGTTGCCGACGATCACCACCTGGCGGTCGAGCTGGCATACCTCCTGCATCAACGGGTTAAGTTTTATCCGATTCTGTTTATCGAGCGCCAGCAACTCGGCCATCGAGGTCGAAAGATTCAGCACCATCCGCTCCTCATCAACCTGGTCGTTGAGGGCCTGCCAGCGCTCGATTTCCCGGGCGAAATACGGGGCGGGCATGAGCTTGATCGAGCGGTCGGGGGTGATCATGACGCCCAACGTGTCGGCCTGATCGGGGCAAATGGCGCGCAAGACGCTCATGAACCGCGCGGGGATGCCCACCCGGCCCTTGTCGTCCAGCGTCATCTGTTCGTTGCCCAGAAAGACCTGCTGCATGATTCGTCCCGATTCCGCCCGGGTGCTCGCGGTACCCAAATCGTCCCCCCGGCTTCGGCCATAAACTCCAAAATACCCGCCGCTTTCACCACTGAAATCCGCGTTCGTGGGATGTTGTCCCACAATTCCCCACAATTTTCAAGATCATTTTTTTACTATTTTACGGCCGCCCTGGCTTGGGTGAAAGCGAATGGGGCGAATGAATCGAATGGGACCGATGGGTCGGGTCGGACGATTAGGGTCGGTCGCATAGGTCCCCTCGGTCCCACCGGTCTCATCGCCACGGGTCGCCGCCGGCTCCGGTCGGGGGCCATCTTTTTTGGCTCAACTTTGTCTCAATCCGCGCGACAGAATGGCGCGGCTGTTCGTCCGAGTGGGTCGGGCGGGACCGATTCCGCACGCACCGACTCCAACAGCGCGCTTTCGGCCGGGCACGGAACAAGGATCGACCCGCATCGATATAAAACGTTGCCGTAATTGATGTTAGTGTTGGAACGGCGGAAGAGCGGCGGTGACCGGCCCGGCGATTCGGGTCGAAAGAGGTGCCGGATGGGAACAAACTTTGCTTTCAAACCCGCAAGGGCGGAGGCAGGCTTTTTTATGCCACCCTACATCCGTCACACAATATCAACACAGCCAACGCCAAAGCCCTCGAATCCATGCCGACGCCGACCCACCCACGACAGCGTAAAATAAAAAATGCCGCATCCGTCTTGACTTCGCGTCAACTTTCATTATTAATCGAATTTCCGCCCAATCGGCGCGGTATGCCTGCCTTCGCCGATCACAACGAATTTTGGGGCCCGCCGCGCCCCCGGCGCGGCGCAACGCCAACGCATCATTCAGCAGAAGGAGGTGCAGCCCAATGACCGATCCAGTCGGGGGCGCCCCCGGGAAAGTATCTCCGGCTCCGTCGGCCGTCGCGCCGGCGGCACCGGCCATGATCGAAGTGGACAACCTGACCAAGGACTTCGGCCTGACGCGGGCCGTCGATCGCCTTTCGTTCACCGTGGGCGAAGGCGAGATCCTCGGCTTCCTCGGGCCCAACGGCGCCGGCAAGACGACGACGATGCGCATCCTGACGTGTTACACGCCGGCGACATCGGGCCACGCCCGCGTCGGCGGCTTCGACATCGTCAAGCAATCGTTTCAGGTGCGCCGCATCCTGGGTTACCTGCCCGAAAACGCTCCGCTCTACCCCGACATGATCGTGCGCGCCTACCTCAATTTCATGGCCGAGGTCAAGGGCTACCCCGGCCGCCAGCGCCGCGCCATCGTCGATGAAGTCATTGAGGAATGCGGCCTGCAGGCTGTCGTCAAGCGCATTGTCCGCAACCTCTCGAAGGGTTATCGCCAACGGCTCGGACTGGCCCAGGCCCTGCTGGGCAATCCCAAGGTGCTGGTGCTCGACGAACCAACGGTGGGCCTGGATCCCAAGCAGATCGCCGAGATCCGCGAACTGATCCGCTCGATGGCGGGCCGGCGCACCGTGATCCTTTCGACCCATATCCTGCCCGAGGTGTCGATGACCTGCCAGAAGGTGATCATCATCAACAACGGGCGGATCGAGGCGCAGGGGACGCCCGAAAGCCTCATCTCGACGGTCGGGGGCGCCAACGTGATATTCGCCACCGTGCAGGGCCCCGCCGGCGCGATCCAGGAACTGTTGCGGAAGGTCGACGGGGTGACCCGCGTTCACGAAGAGCGCGCCATCGCCGCCGACATCCGGGCCTGGCGCCTCGAGGCGGCCCCGGGCAAAGACCCGCGCGCCGCCATCGGCGAAGCGGTCGTCAAGGCGGGCCACGCGCTGCTGGAACTGCGCTCGTCGGGCCTGTCGCTCGAAGATATCTTCCTGCGCGTCATTTCCGGCCAATCCGGCCAAAGGGAGGTGGCCTGAGATGCTTAACTTCTGGCCTGTTTATAAACGGGAAGTCAAAACCTACTTCCAGTCGCCGAGTACCTATGTCGTGCTGGCCCTGTTTTTCCTGATCGTGAGCCTGATCTATCAGGACCTGATGACGGTCTTCAGCAGCCTATCGGCCAGCGCCGGGCAGCAATCGATGTTCGGGCAGACCAACCAGGCGCCCAACGTCACCGACTTCGTCATCCGCCAGACCTTCCAGATCCTCACTTCGCTGGTGATGTTCACCATCCCGATGCTGTCGATGCGACTGGTGGCCGAAGAAAAAAACCGCGGCACGTTCGAGTTGCTGGTGACCTGCCCGCTGGGCGACTGGGCGATCCTGATGGGCAAATACCTCGCGCTGGTGACCGTCGGGCTGGTGATCGTCATCCTTTCGGGCGTTTATCCGCTCATCGCGTGGTGGATGGGGCGGGCCAACGGCGCGGCGCCCGAGTGGCCGATCGTGGTTTCCTGCTGGATCGCCCTGCTGTTGATTTTCTCGGCCTACTCCGCCTTCGGCGTCATGGCCAGTTCGTTCACGGAAAATCAGATCTCGGCCGGCATCGTTACGCTGATCGGCCTGATCCTGTGGAACGTGCTGGGGGTCTTCCAGATGGAAAAATACCCCAAGGTTCGCGAGATCCTGACGGAGTTTTCCGCCGGCGAACACACCGAGAATTTCATCCGGGGCGTGTTGATGCTGAAAGACTTCGCCTTCTATATTTTGGCCTCGTTCTTGTTCCTGTTTATCGCGAGCAAAACGCTTGACGCGCGGCGCTGGAGGATTTGATCCATGGCAATCAACAAGTCCACGAATTCGATCAAAGTCGTGTTTCGCATGCTGCCCGTCGTCGGCGTGCTCTGCCTGCTGGGGGGATTCTTCTGGGCCGTCCGGCAGGCGCGGTTCGACCCCACCTCCTATACGTTGTGCGGCGTGGGCATCGCCCTGTTCCTGACGCTGTTCGTCAAGGCGGAGGTGGCCAACCTCAAGTATTACCTGCACGTCTTCGTCTACTCGGTGCTGGTGCTGGGGATATGCGTGATCGGCTACCTGTTCGTCAAGCAGTATGCGCAGAAGGTCGATCTGACCAAGGAAAAGCTGTTCAGCCTGTCGGACCAAACCACCAAGTATTTGCGCCAGCTCAAGAAGAAGGTCAGCATCATCATTTTCACCGACAACCCGGCCCCCTTCAAAGATATTGAGAATTTATACAACGGCGAAACCAAGGAACTCGGTTGGCAGTATCATAACGCCATAAAAGAACCGATGGCGGCGCGCATGGTGGCCACCGAGGGAACCGTCCGCAACGGCGATATTTTCATCAAGTCGGGCGAGAACAGCAAGCGGCTCAACATCGCCGAACTCGCCGGCAACTACGAAAACGTCCTGACCAACGCGATTATCGAAGTGACCCGTGACAGGAAATTGAAAATCTGCTTCCTCGGTGGCCACGGCGAGATCGCCTACGAGGCTCCCGAGCCCCCATCCGAGCGCAACCAGCGGCCCAAGGCGTCGCTGTCGGCCTTCCGGGAGTTCCTGACCGAGCGCGGCTTCGAGACCGCTCCGTTGGACCTGGCCCAGACGGGCTTCGTCCCGAAGGACGCGGCGATGATCGTCGTCGCGGGTCCGCAGAGCGACCTGTTCGACAGCGAGACCAAGCAACTGGAAGCCTACCTCAAGGCCAACGGCAAGATGTTGGTAATGTTCGGCCCGCCGGCGGCGCGGACCGTGCCGCCGATGCCCAACATCAAGAAGCTGCTGGCGGATTTTGGCGTCGACGCTCCCGATGAACTGGTGCTCGACCTGTTCAGCAAACAGCTCATGCTTGAGCCCTACCAGCCGATGATCTACACCTACGACGAAACGAGCCCGATCACGAGGGACCTGAGCGCCCGCGGCCAGCGTTATCCGCTTTCGTTTACCCGGCCGCTGCGCCAGGGCGAGGTGCCGAGCGAATACGAATTCAAGGCGCTGGTCAAGTCCAGCCCCCAGTCGATGTCGGTCGCTTTGCAGGCGGTTTACAACAACGAGCCGGTCAAACCGATGAACGAAGGCCCGCAGATCCTGGGCGCTTCGGTCAGCTCGCTGCCGCCGCCGCAGATGCCGGCCGGCATGCCCTCGCCGCCGCAGAAGGACATGATGCGGCTGGTGGTTTACGGCTCGAACGACCTGATCGAGAACGGCTTCCTGGGGACGCACCAGATGGCCGTCGAGCTGATGCTCGACACGGTCAACTGGCTGACGCAGCAGGAAGACATGATCGCGGTGCCCCCGCGGCAACTCGAAGGCACGCCCATCATCTTGACCGGCGCCCAGTTGCGCCTGATCTTCGTGTTCACGGTCGTGGCGATCCCGGCGCTACTTTTTTTCGGCGGCATCAGCTATTCGCTCTTGCGCCGGCGGACGTGACCGCGATTCCCTGATTACCCCGGGGGCGGCCGGCGCCGGCCGTCCCCCCTCGACTGCAACAGGCGGGCGGCCGGCGATCGGTTCCGCCCGGCGCGTGCGCGCCGCCGCGCAAAATACAACTGGTGGAGCCAGTGCAATGAACGTCAAGAAAACGCTCATCATCGCCATCGTCTTCATGGCCATCCTCGGATATTACCTGTGGGATCAGAATCGTCTTTTGAAGCAGCAGACGCGCAAGGAAGCCGAAAGCCGCCTGGTGACTCCCCACCGCGAAGACCTGACCGCGATCTCGGTCACGAACGAGGGCAAGACGCTCAAACTCGCCAGGGAAAACGACGAGTGGCAAATCGTCGAACCCGTCAAGGCTCTGGCCGACAAATCAGCCGTCGAGGGCCTGTTGAGCCAGATCGATCAGACCAAGAAAGAGAATCCCTTCGAAGTGGCCGAGGGTAAGCTGGGCGATTACGGCCTGGCCAAGCCCCGGCTCACGGCCCAGATCGAGGCCGCGGGCAAAAAATACAGTGATAAGATCGAACTGGGCGCCAAAACACCCGACGACGCCCAGGTCTATACGCGCGAGGCCGGGGGCAAAAACGTGTTCGTCGTGCCCGCGGCCCTTCAGACCGAGTTGACCAAGACGGTGACCGACCTGCGCGACAAGCGCCTTCTGCCGGCCGACCTGACCGAAGCGACGACGATGACGCTGACTTACGGCGGCCAGATTTTAAAGGCCCAGAAGAAAAACGACCACTGGAAAATGCTGCTGCCCAGCGAGGGCCCCGCCGACGACCAGAACATCGGCGAACTTCTTCGCACCATCTATAACAGCCGCGCCAGCGACTTCATCGACACCGCCACGCTCGACCTGGCCCGATACGGCCTGGCCAAGCCGGCGTGGAAGGGCGCCTTCTACGTCGCCAAGACCGGCGACACGGCCACGACGGAACCCAAGGGGCGCGAATGGACGCTCCTCATCGGCGATGCCCCGACGAGCGACGCCAAGGCGCGTTATGCCATGCAGGAGGGCGGCCACACGGTTTTCCAGGTCAAGGCCGAGGATTACGGCAAGATGCGGCCCTCGTACGACGACCTGCGCGACAAGGCGCTTTTCACGCTTAAACCCGACCAAGTCGGCACGGCGATCCTCAACGTCAAGGGCAACGTCATCCGGCTCACCCGCGACGCGGCCGGGCAGTGGCGCTTTGCCGGCGACGACCGTACGGCCCTGGATCAGTTGACGGTGGACCAGAAGATCCGCGACCTGACGGAGATGAAGGCGGTCAAATTCATCACGACGCCGCCCATCGACGCCCAGATGGGCTTCAACAAACCCACGCTGGTTCTGACGGTCGCCAGCAAGGATGGCCGCACGACCGAGACGCTGATGACGGGCGAGAAAGCCCCCACCGAGAACTACGTTTACGCCCGCCAGATGAACACGGGCCAGACCTACGGGATCGACTGGACCGTGCCGGGCAAGTTCATTGTGACGCCGACCGATCTGGAGGACAAAGCCGTTTACCGGTTCGACATCGACCTGGCCCATAAAATCGAACTGACCGAAAACGGACGGACGATCACATTCGTCAAGAAAGGGCAGAGTTGGACCGCCAAAGCCCAGGGCAGCGACAAGGAATACCAGATCGAGGGGCCGAAAATCTCGTCAATGCTCTACAAGGTGATGGCCCTCAACTGGAAACGCAAACTCGACCCGAAGACCAGCCAGGATGCCACGCTGATTAAAACGATGAACCTGGAATCGCCCCCGCGCCAGATCGCCGTTTACGACGATCAGGGCAAACAACTGGCCTGGCTCGGTCAGGGCGGCATCGAAGCCACCAATGTCTATATCAGCCGCGGCAAGAGCGATTATATGACGGTGGATCAATTCCAGACGGACGACTTGAAGCGGAGCATCGACGCCATCACGGCCGAGATGACCAAAGCGGCCGACAAGGACAAAGACAAGTCGTAAGGCCGGCGGATACGGCGAGCACGCCGGAGGCGGAAGATCTCAGGGGATCTTCCGCCTTTTTTCGTTACATGGACGAATACGGCGCGGCGAAGCCGCAACCCATGGTCTCGACATCCGGATAATCATTAACTGGCGCGCGCCAATTTCATTTCCGTATATCCCGCGTATCCCCTTATCTCCATTCATATCGCCATGGCGAATCCTGCCGCGGATCCGGCGCCCGTATCCGGCGTGTGCCGGCGTGGCGCAACTGAGGGGGGCCGGGCCGCGCCAAGAAACCGATTTCACATTCCGCGCCGCTATATTGCAGTCAGTTGCTCATTTTCTCATCGCATTTTCATCGCACGGCAGGTTCCGGTCTATTTATGTTTCATTTTGCTGGACTTATCTGGCCGTGCAATCCCTGTTTGCATCGTCATGCAAGGCATGCAACTTGCTATCAGTTTTGGATACCGATGTAATTGTGTTTCATGATCCATCGAACCGGATAGAGCCGACGATGAGGCGGAGAGTCGTTTTATTGGTTTGGCTGGTCCTGCTGACGGGAGGATTGCCTGCCCGCGCCGGACTGGTCAATGGCGACTTCGCCGCGGGACTCGACGGCTGGATGGCCCTGGGCGCGGCCGACACGGACGGCGGGAGCGCCCGCTTGAGCGATGGCGCCGGCGGGGCTGGTTCCCTCCTGTTCCAGATCGTGCCGCTCGCGGCCGGTCCGTGCGTCTTTTCGTTCGACTACGCCAGCGGGTTATCGAACCAGGTGCCCACCGGCACATTCGCCGATTCCTTTTTCGTTTCGCGCTATTTCGTCGACGATCCGCCCG
>JAMCWS010000384.1 GCA_023480605.1 bacterium | reverse complement strand
ATGCCCCCGGCGAAGCCCGGCTCGGCTCCGATGTCGTCCTGTTAGTGATCGAAGCGGCGCCATTCGGCCCTGGCAACGATCGACGCCATGAAATGGTCCGCCTGTGGCGCGCTTTGTCCGGTTTTACGATCGGAAAAGATATCCTGGTCTACAGCCGTGATGAAGTAGAGCGTTGGCGCGGCGCCCGCAACCACATCGTGGCCCGCGCCCTGCGCGAAGGGAAGCTCCTTTATGGCGCCCTCTGACGAAGCCCGCCAGCTCCTTGCCGCCGCCGCGAAAGACCGCCGCGCGCTGGGTGGCATGGCCGATGCGGCCGTCTTCGCCGACGAAGTCTTCGGTTTTCACGCCCAGCAAGCCGCCGAAAAAGGGCTGAAAGTATGATAGTGCGCGTTTGGCGTCGATTACCCCAAAACGCACGACCTGACATTGCTGCTTGATCTGCTTCGCAGGCATGCGCAGCGCATCGACGCGTTCGACGGTCTCATCGATTACATTCCCTATGCGGTTCAGTATCGATATGACGCCTTCGACGAGATGGGCACCCCGCTCGATCGTGTGGCGGCAATCGAATTGATCGATCGCCTTCTACAAGCGGTTCCGACCGACACGGATACCTCACAGCGGCAATAAGCCTACTTGCGTTCTCCCGGTTCCTCCCCGCCCGGTTCCGCCGTGATCATCGCCGGCTCCGCCTGCCAGCGGGCGATTTTTTCCTGCCAGATGTCACCCCACATCGCACTCATCACGGCGGCCATGTCGGCGGGAGGCGGGGACTGGCAGTTGAGCTGGCAGGCCGGGGCGAGGGGGTGCATGAAGGCGAGGCGCGCGGCGTGGAGCATCTGGCGCCCCGGCCAGACGCCCGACAAGACCGGTCGGGTGTCCTGCGGCAGGTCTTGCAGCGTGCGGCGGCGCGTCCAGCCATACTCAGGGTCACCCAGAATCGGCCGGCCGATCGATTGCATGTGAACGCGGATCTGGTGGGTGCGGCCGGTGTGGAGCGTGAGTGCCAGCAACGTCAAGCCGCGGTCCTGGTAGAGGACGCGCCAGTCGGTGACCGCCGGGCGCCCGCCCTCGCGCGGGATGCCCATGCGCTTGCGGTCGTTCCTGCGCCGGCCGATGGGCCGGTCGATCATGCCGGCGTCTTCTTTGAAATAGCCGGCCACCAGGCCCAGGTACTGGCGCCGCACGCGCCGCTCGCCGAGGGCCGCCACGAGGGCGTCGTAGGCCGGTTGAGTTTTGGCGGCCATGATGAGGCCGCTGGTGAGGGCGTCGAGGCGATGGACGATGCCCCAGCGCGCACCGGTCTCGCCGGACTCGTCATCGGTCGCTTCGGACCCGACCCCCTCAAGCGACGGCCCGATGTGGGCCAGCAGGGCGTTCACCAGCGTTCCCGTGGCGTGGCCCGGCGCCGGGTGGACGACCAGGCCCGCGGGCTTGTCGATGACGATCAGATGCTCGTCCTCGAAAACGACGCGCAACGGGATCATCTCGGGACGGGGGCGCTGATCGGTTTCTTCAGGAAGATCGTAGTCGATTCGTTCGCCGGCGCGCACCTTGTGGCTGGCCGGCCGCGCCTCGTCGTTAACGCGCACGCGCCCGGCGCCAATATCGTGTTGAATCTGATTGCGGGCGCGACCCGGCATCCGATCGGCCAACCAACGGTCCAACCGCGCGCCTTCATCGCTTGCGACGATGTATGTGATCAATTTTTTAACCAAACCGTAAGGTTCCGCCGCGCCGGGCATTGGATGTCCGAATGAGCATGGGGCAGGCCGCCCCGGGCGCGCATCGCGCAATCACGCATCCGGACCCAGATCGCTGTCGTCCTCGTCGTCGTAGTCTTCGTCGCCATCCAGGACCAACCCGCCGTTAACCATCTGGCGGAAAGCCTTGCCGGGCTTGAAGGTGGCGATGAGTTTGGGCGGGATCTGAATTTTTTCGCCCGTGCGCGGGTTGCGGCCGTTGCGGGCCTTTTTCTCCTTGACGTAGAAGGTGCCGAAGCCCACCAGGGAGATTTTCTCCCCTTCCTTCAGGGCGTCCTTGATCGACGACAGGAAAATCTCCAGCGCCTCGATCGTGTCCTTCCGGCTCATGCCGGTCCGTTCAGCGACCTTGTTGACGATTTCGGCCTTGGTCATTGCCTTAATCCTCCCTATCGATTTCGGTTCGGGCAAAAATAAATGACACCAACCCCCTCCAGATTCACGCACCTTTGTCACGCCCTGAGGCAACCCCGTAATTCTGAGGACTCTCCGCTCATGAGTCAAGCTCATTGGGGATGCGCGACGCGGAATGTCCGGTGGCGGGCCGGGCGTCTCCGGACCGGCGGCGCGGCTCAAATCGCCCGGCCGACGCCGCCTTCGGCGATCTTCTCGGCCTCGGCTTGGAGTTGCTCCCACTCGGCGTAGCCGCCTTCGATCGACGCCTTCAGCTCGCGCTGCTCGGCGACCAATTGGGCGCAGCGCGCGGGGTTGCTGTAAACGCTGGGCAGCATCAATTCGTTGTCGATGGCTTTCACGCGCCGTTCGTCCTCGGCGATGGCCTTTTCGACATCCTCGATGCGCCGCTGGATCCGGCGTCGCTCGCGCTCGGCGGCCTTGCGTTCCTCGCGAGTGAGATCAGAGGCGGCCGGTGCCGCCTCGCCGGGAGCGGGGCGGTCGACGCTGCCCGGGCGCCGGCCCGCCGTGCCGTCGGGTGTGGCAGCCGGTCCGCGCGCGGCTCCCTCGCGACCGCGGGCGCCAACCAGGGGGCTGTCTTCGCCCAACGAGGCCAGGGCGCGGCAGTAGTCGGTGTAGTTGCCGGGGAACGAACGGAGTCGGCCGTCGCGGATCTCGAGGATGCGCGTGGGCACTTTTTCGAGGAAGACCCGGTCGTGGCTCACCAGCACGATCGTGCCGGGGAAGGCCAGCATGGCGTCCTCGAGCGTGCGGCGCGAGGCCAGGTCCAGGTGGTTGGTCGGCTCGTCAAGCAGCAGCGTGTTGGCCCCCGAGAAAAGCATCTTGGCCAGGCGGACGCGCGTCCGCTCGCCGCCCGAGAGCACCTCGATGCGCTTGTCGATGTCATCGCCGCGGAAAAAGAAACCGCCCAGCAGGTTGCGCGCCTGCTCGGCCACGCCGGCGGCCGCCACCGAAACGACTTCGTTCCAGATCGTGTTGGCCGGGTGCAGGCCCTCGCTTTCGTATTGCGCGAAATATTCGACCGTCGTCGAGGCGCCGCGTCGAAACTCGCCGTCGGTGGGAGCGAGCTGGCCGGCCATGATCTTGATGAGGGTTGATTTGCCGGCCCCGTTGAGGCCGACCAGGGCCACGCGCTCGCCGCGCCAGACGGCAAAGTCGATCGCCTCGAGCACCCGGTGGGCGCCATAGGCCAGCGAGAGCCCTTCGCCGGCAAAGACTTCCTTCGAGCCGCGGTCGGGCTCGGGGAATTTGAAGCGGATCGCCGCCGGCTCGCTCGGTGGGGGCGGGATGATGACCATTTTTTCGAGTTGTTTGAGACGCGACTGCACCTGCACGGCCTTGGTGGCCTTGTAGCGAAAACGCTCGACGAAGACCTTGATGCGGGCGATCTCCTCCTGCTGGTTGGCGTAATCGCGCGCCCACTGCGCCCAGCGTTCCTCGCGCGTCTTGAGGTAGGTCGAGTAGTTGCCGCGGTAGATCGTCAGGCGTCCCTCGTGGATCTCGAAAACCCGCTCGGCGAGGTTGTCCATGAAGGCGCGCTCGTGGCTGACCAGCAGCACCGACGCGTCGGAGGCGCGGATCCACTCCTCCAGCCAGATCATCGTCTCCAGGTCGAGGTGGTTGGTGGGCTCGTCGAGCAGCAGCACGTCGGGGTTGCGCAGCAGCAGGCGGGCCAGCAGGATGCGCATCCGCCAGCCGCCCGAGAAGTCGCGGCATGGGCGCGCAAGGTCGGTGTTGCGGAAGCCCAGGCCGGCCGAGATTCGTCCGATCCGCGCGTCCATTTCATAGGCACCCAGGCGGTCGAGTTCGTGGTGCAGATGGCCGAAGCGATTGGCGACGCGGGCATATTCGTCGCCGGCGGGATCGAGTTCGCCCATCCGATGGGCCAGGCGGTCGAGTTCGGCCTGATGGGCAAGGACTTCCGCAAAAACGCCGCGCAGCTCCTCGCGCAGGGGGCGCTCCGAATCCATATCGGCATGCTGGGGCAGGTAGCCGAGCGTGGCGTCGCGGGGAACGGCGACCTCGCCCGCGTCGGCCGAGACGAGGCCGGCGCAGATTTTAAGCAGCGTCGATTTGCCCGAGCCATTGACGCCCACCAGCGCCGCCCGCTCGCTGGGATTAAGCTTGAAGCCAACTCCCGACAGCAGCGCCCGACCGCCGATGTATTTGTCCAGTGTCGTAACGTCAATCATCCGTCGCACTTCCCTCTACCCACCGCGCGCACCTTCCGGCGACGCGGCAAAGGACCATAGTGTATCGCAACGGCGGCGGTTTTTAAACCGAAAAGGCCCGCGCTCCCGCACCGGCGAAGCCGGGCCAAACGGAGGAAAACAAGTTCAAAAAAGGCGAATACAGCAACGAAAACACGCGAACGCACGACATTTTGTCCATGCCACGTTCATTCAAATGAACCTCGTGCCCCCATTCAGGCAAGGTTGATTCGGCGTCGTTTCTTTCCGCAATCGACCAGGCTTTTGTGGGCACGAGCCTGATGTGGCAATCCCGACTGACCACGGCTTTCCGCGAAACCGCCTTGCGCGCCTGTCGCGGAAAGGCGGGCCGTCGGGTCACGGGATGCGGAAGATCGGCGCCTGCAGAGCCAGGATCATCAGGGGGAGGATGAGGATCATGTAGACGAGTGTCGACCAGATGTATCCGGCGTTGGCCAAGTCGACGTCGAGGTCGTAGATGGTCGACAGCAGGACCGAAAAGATGCCCGTCGGCATGCAACTGATGATGAAGATCGCCCCGGCGGGCAGGCCCGTCAGCCCCAGCGCCAGGCACAGCGCCATCGCCACAAGCGGCGACAGCGCGAACTTGGCCAGGTATACCCAGTTCATCAGCCGATGGTAGTTGCCCAGCCGACGGAAGTGCATGCGACTGCCGATGGCGAACATCGCCACGACCGTGCCGCCGAATACCAGCGCGGAATTCACCGGCACCCAGAAGCCGCGCATGGGCACGCCGCAGTAATTCAGGCCGATGCCGGCCAGCACGCCGACGATCCCCAACGACTGCGGCGTGCGCAGCGTGGCCAGCACCGTCGGCAGGAAGGCCGGCGCCTTCCCCTGGGCGGTTGAATCGTGGTTCATGTGATTCACGAGCGGAATCCAGATGAAAAACACGAAGAGGAAAAACGGGATCTGGCAAAGGGCGTTGTAGGGATAGGCCGTGTCGGATAGAAACAGGATCGTCAGGAAGCCGGCCAGGGTGAAGCCGATGTTGCTGATGGTGATGATGAGCACGAAGGTGCCGGCCCGGGCGCGGTCGAGGATGAAACGGCGGCCGAACCAGGCGCCCAGCCCGGTCGTGAGTGCCAATATCGCCGCTTCGATGCCGAGGACGGCCAGCCACCCGCCGCCGGAGCGATCGAGTCGCCAGATGCCGAGCAGGGCCACCAGCGGCGAGATTGCGATCAGGTTGATGTTGTGCAGCGGCTTGGCGATCGTGTCTTTGAGCAACCCCAGTTTGCGCAGGCGGTGGCCCGCCAGCAGCGGTCCCCAGATGAGGGCCTGGGAGGTCAGGAAGTCAATTAATTTGTCGCGGGGGATATCCATGGGGACAAGGGCACGGCGAACAGAAGTCATGAGACGCGCGGCGCGGTCCGGCCGTGGATTCCGGGCGATCGCAAACCCACATCATGCACGAACGCGCGCCCGGAATCCATCGCCAAAAGCGGCATCACGCGGGCGCCGGCAACAGGCGGCAAAGTTTTGTTGCCGCGGCCGTGCGAGAATGCAATGATCGAAAGCCGATCGCGTCAAAAATCCCCGGGCCGCACGACGGACCGCCGACGCGTGTGCGAGATGGAGCGGGACAGATGGATAAACGGGAATCGCCGGCGGCCGGGGAACGGCTCAACCGGCGCGCATTCATGGGGAAGGCATTGGCCGCCGGCGCGCTGGCCGCCGCGGGCATTGCTGGGGCGACGGGCGGTTGCTCGGCCCTCTTCGAATCCATCGCGAGGACGGGCGTACCGAGCGACAGGCGCCCCAATATCCTGATCCTCTATTCCGACCAGCACAACGCCCGCGTCCTGGGCTGCGCCGGCCACCCCGACGTCAAAACTCCGCGCCTGGACGGGCTGGCCGCCGCGGGGGTGCGCTTCGAGCGGGCTTATTGCCAGGATGGCATCTGCTGCCCCTCGCGGACGACGCTCATGACGGGGCTTTATCCCCGCACGCACGGGGTGCTTTTCAATGGCAAATGGGAGGTCGAGCCCTGGCTGCGCGGCGAGCCATTGGCCGCGCACCTCAGGGCGCACGGCTATCGCACCGGCGCGTTCGGCAAGCGCCACCTGGGCAAGGTGCTCGACCGGGGCTGGGACGTCACGGCCACGACCCTCGCGCCCCAGCTCGAATACGGCGACGAATTCTATTGGCGCTGGATCCGCGAGATCGGGCAGTGGGAGGCCTTCCAGCGCGATTGGGACGCGGAGTTTGGCGGGCGCCACAAACCCAACCGCGCCGCGCCAATGGCCAGCCAGGTTTCGCGCCTCGCGCCCGAAGCCACGATGGAAGCCTGGACGGCGCGCAAGGCGATCGACTTCATCCGCCACGCGGCCGGCGGCGATCAACCGTTTTTCTGCTGGTGTTCCTTTTACCGGCCCCACCAGCCCTACACGCCCTTGCCGCAATATTATGGCCTCTACGATATCCAAAAATTGCAATTGCCCGCGTCGCTGACCGAACCGGCCGATAACCTGCCGCCCCTCATGCGTAGTTGGCGCCTCAACGAGAATCCGCCCTGGTGCCTGGCCCGCGCCGCGCGCGACGTGAATCTATATCGGCATTACATCGGATGTTATTACGGCTGCCTCAGCGAGGTGGATTACCACGCCGGAGCGGTCCTGGACGCGCTCGAGCAAACCGGGCAGGCCGGCAACACCATCGTCATCTACACCGCCGACCATGGCGATTTCGTGGGCTACCACGGCATGATCGAGAAAGATCCGGGCGGCCACAACGTTTACGAAGAGACGCTGCGGGTGCCGCTCATCGTAAGTTGGCCCGGCCGCCTGCGCCGCGGCGAGGTGCGCGAAGACCTCGTGGAGACGACCGACCTCTACCCCACGCTGCTCGAACTGGCCGGGATCGGACGGCCGGCAGGCGATAATCTGCCGGGCCGGTCCTTGGCGCCCGCCCTGACCGAGGGCGCGCCGGTCGGCCGCGAAGTTGCCTTCAGCGAAAACATGCTGCAATTGGCCGCCATCGGCGAGCGTTACAAACTGGGCGCCTGGATCGAGCGCCCCAAGCCCGGCTACCCCGACATGTTGTTCGACCGCGCGGCCGATCCGCTGGAGATGCGCAACCTGCACGGGCGGCCCGAAGCGGCCGACGCCGAAAAGGCGTTGCGCGCGGCGTTGGAGGAGTGGATCGAACGGACTCCGGTGGCGGGCGAAGCGCCGCTCAGGCCCGTCGGCTAAGGACTGCGAGCGTTTCACGGCGAAAAGCTGATATCGAACAACAATCATCACGGGAGGCAGACCATGAACGAACGAAGTCAGGCGAACGGGGGCCGACCACTCAAACGACGCGAGTTTCTGGGTCGGGCGCTGGCCACGGGGGCGTTGGCGGCGGGCGGAGCGATGGGTGAAATGACAGGCGCGTCGGCCGCGGCCCAGTCACCGGGGGCGTCTGGCGCGGGCTCGCGGCCTTCGGCCGGCCGGCGGCCCAACATCCTCATCCTGCACGCCGACCAGCACAACGCCCGCGTCCTGGGCTGCGCCGGCCACCCCGACGTCAAGACCCCCCACCTGGATCAGTTGGCCGCCCGCGGCATGCGGTTCGAGCGCGCCTATTGCCAGGACGCCATCTGCGTCCCCTCGCGCACGTCGCTCATGACGGGCCTTTATCCGCGCACAACGGGAGTTCTGTGGAACTCCGGCACCGACGACGGTCAGATCCACGAAGGCGTGCGCGTCGAACCGATGGCCGCCTGGTTCAAGGCCCGCGGCTACCTCACCGGCGCCTTCGGCCGCCGCCACCTTTGCATCGGGGCCGATACCGGCTGGGACGTCACCTGCACCACCATCAACGATCCCCCGGGCGAGGCGCCCCCGACCGAATCCTACCTGGAATGGGTGCGCGAGATCGGCCAGTGGGATGCCTTCCAGCGCGACCTCGACGCCGAGATCGGCAATCGGGTCAAACCCAGCCGGGCGGCGGTGCTGTCCTGCCGGATTTCGAACCTCACGCCCGAAGCCACGCGCGAGGCCTGGACCGCCCGCAAGACCATCGAGTTCATCCGCAAGGCGGCCGCGGATGATCAGCCATTCTTCGCCTGGGTGCCGATGCTTCACCCACATCAGCCCTATACTCCCCTGCCTGAATACTACAAGATGTATGATCAGGCCAAACTGACCCTGCCGCCCAATATCCACGAACCGGGTGAAAACCTCCCCCCACAACTCGAGGCCTTCCGCTCGTCGGAAAGCATACCCTGGTGCCTGGGCCTGGCGGCCAAGGACGAACGCCTTTACCGCGATTTCCTCGCCTGTTATTACGGCTGCGTCAGCCAGATCGACCACTACATGGGCCAGATCCTCGACGAGCTCGAAAAAGTCGGCCAGGCCGACAACACCATCGTCATCTACACGGCCGACCACGGCGATTTCGCAACCCACCACGGACTGATCGAAAAATACGCCTGGGGGCACAATGTTTACGAGGAGACCCTGCGCGTGCCCTTCATCGTGAGCTGGCCCGGCCGCATCCGCCAGGGCGAGGTGCGCCAGGACCTGGTCGAGGAGACCGACGTCTATCCGACGCTGCTGGAACTGGCCGGGGTCGAAGCGCCCGAGGGATACGGCCTGGCGGGGCGGTCCATCGCGGCGACGCTGACCGAGGGCAAGCCGACGGACCGCCGGTATGCCTTCTGCGAAAGCCCGATCATGGTCACGGCCGTCGGCGAGCGCTACAAGCTGGGTGTCTGGCGGGTCAAACAGCGGGGCAATTACCCCGACATGCTGTTCGACCGCGTCGCCGATCCCTACGAGGTGCGCAACCTCGCCGGCCAGCCCCAGGTGGCGGCCGAAGAAAAGGCCCTGCGCGTGGCGCTGGACGAATGGGCGGCGCGCACGCCGCGGGTGGTCGTGACGACCCCGCCGCCGATGGGCGGATACGGCTGGCCCGAACGCCTGCGCGGCGTCGACGATGACGGATATCCCAAACCCGCCGGGAAGGCCAAATCGCGAGCCTGATATCCGACGGCAATCCGATGGTTGTCAACTTCCCTTATCGCCGAAAGACGTGATTCAGGAGGCCACCCATGAAGAGGTCGGATGACGCGGGCCGGCAGCCGCTCAGCCGGCGGCAATTCCTCGGCCAGGCCCTGGCGGCCGGAGGCATGATCGTGGCGGGAGCGCGGATCGCGCCGGCGGCCGACTCCGCGCGCCGGTCCGCCCAAGGAGGTGCTCCGGCGCGCCGGCCCAACATCCTTATTCTGCACGCCGACCAGCATAACGCCCGCGTGCTGGGCTGCGCCGGCCACCCCGACGTAAAAACTCCCAACCTGGACAAGCTGGCCGCCGAGGGGATGCGGTTCGAGCGGGCCTATTGCCAGGACGCGATCTGCGTTCCCTCGCGCACGTCGCTCATGACGGGCCTCTATCCGCGCACGACGGGCGTGCTGTGGAACTCGGGCACCGACGACGGCCAGGTGCATCCGGGCGTGCGCGTCGAGCCGATGGCCGCCTGGTTCAAGGCGCACGGTTATCGGACGGGCGCCTTCGGCCGGCGCCACCTCTGGGCCAAGACGGCCGACACCGGCTGGGATGTGACCTGCACCACCAGCAATCCCAAGGGCGATCCGGGCGACACCGAGTATTACTACGACTGGGTGCGCCAGATCGGACAGTGGGATGCTTTCGACCGCGACATGACGGGCAGCAGCAAATTCGAGCTTAACAGCCTGGTTTCGGAACTAACTCCAGACGCCACGCAGGAGGCCTGGGCTTCGCGCAAGGCCATCGATTTCATCCGCCAGTCCGCCGCCGAAGAAAAGCCGTTCTTCTGCTGGGTGCCCTATTTGCACCCACACCAGCCTTACACA
>JAMCWS010000292.1 GCA_023480605.1 bacterium | reverse complement strand
ATGCGGCCGATACGAGATGACCGTCCGCCAGATCAGCGGCGCCATCGCGCGGCGGATCGTCTGCCGGGTGCGCGAGGGGCAGACGGTGCGGCGCGGCCAGCGCATCGGCCTCATCCGTTTCGGTTCGCGCACCGAACTCTACCTGCCGCCGGAGGCGCGCGTGGAGGTCGAGGTCGGCCAGAACGTCAAAGGCGGCCTGAGCATCGTGGCCAGCCTGCCGGTCGAGGACGCGGAGGCGAGTGCTTCCTGACCGCGAATCACCTCAGAAAAAGCAATTTAGCCACGAAATCACGCGAAAAAACACGAAAAACAAGGGTACGCATACGATGATGTTCTCACCTGCCGGGTGAGCACGTGGACCTTCGTAAATCCATTGTTTTGTGCATTTTGTGCGGTTATTAATCGCCGTCTTTGGGTCTCATGAGTTGCCTGAATCGGTATTCACACCCGATATCTTCGTCAGAGATCCGGCCAGGCGCGCGGCCATTAATTCATTGCCTTTGTCGCCGGTGTGAAACAGGTCCATGAAAATGGAGTCCGAGCGGCCGGCGAAAGCATCGCGCAAATCGGCGATCGTGACGTTGGGCGGCGGGGGCGCGCCGCCGGCGGCCGGTTCGAAAGCGCGCAGGATCGCGTCGTAACAGCGCTCGATGTACTCGACCTTGTCCGGCGGTTCGGTGGCGAGCCAGCGCCGCTCGCCGGGCGAAAGCGGTTTGCGCCGTGGTGACAGGATCGGCTGCAAGGCGACGACGTAGCGCGTCCTCGAAAGGGCCAGGGCGGCGGCCGTCAGGCGCACGTTGCGGGTGAAGGTGGCGGCGACGGCCTCGGGCGCGAGGGGTTTACCGCCATTCAGCGGAGCGATGCGCGGGAAAGGATCCAGCCCGATCCGGCGCATCGAGCTGTTGATCAATTCCAGATACATTTCATCTTCATAAGTGCGGAAATCGAGGATGTCGGCCCCCTGGAATCCCCAATGGGCGTCGTTGGCCCCCGTGAGCGCGATGACCACGTCGGGCGCCAGGCGGCCCAGTCGGTTCTCGATCCAGATGCGCTCCTGGGTGGTCGTGTAGCCGCAAACGGCGGCGTTGAACACCTCGGTGCGGCCTACGGCGCCCGCGGCGTTCAGGTCGCGCTCCAGATAGGCCGAAATGGTGGCCTGCTGGCCCGGCGCGCCGATGCCGTAAGCGAACGATCCCCCCGTCAGAAAGATGCGCCGCAGACCCGCCGGCTTGGGCATGGCGACCGGCCGCGGATCGCGCATCTGCTGTTCGTTGAATACTCCCTCGGCCTGGCGTCCGGGCTGGGGCGCGTAACCAACGAAGGGCGTCGGCCGGCAGTAAAGATCCCACGAGATGCGGTCCAGGTTAATCCGGTCGGGGCGGAGATAACAGGCATGGATGTCGTCGCGGCGCTCGGTCGATTCGCCGTTCCTGCGCAACAGTGAGCCGATGGTCGAGTTGCCGATGCGCATGAACAGGGCGCTGCGCAGGCGGGCGCGTTCCTGGAACTCGCGCAGGTTGGCCAACGTCAGGGCGGCAGCCAGAATGGTCATGACGACCGCCACGGTGACGCTGGAATACAACACCAGGCGCGATCGGATGAGGCGTGGGCGAGCAGGCATGGGCATTATCATTGACTAAGGTTTGATGCTGACCGAGATCGTTTGCGCTATCGTGATCGTAATCTAAATCGTAATCGTAAACGCTGATTCATGAAGGCGTCGAAAGCCGGGCGACATTCACGGCAATCGAACCTGTCGCCCCGGCTTGTTTCATCGAGAATTACCGCCTGACACGCGCGATTCCATCATAATTGCCAGGCGAGGCGTTTTCACAGAAAAACATCCGATTACGATCACGATCACGAATGAGGCGCTGGCTTCATATCATAACTATGCCACGGCCACGCGCGGCATCCACATCGGTTCCTTGCCCAGCTCGGCCCAGAGAAACTTGAGCAGTAGTTCCTGTTTCGTCTCCTGCCAGGCCGGATCATCCCATAGATTGTTGATCTCCCCCGGATCTTCCTGAAGGTCGAACAATTCGCCGTAGGACTGGTTGAAATAAACGGTGATTTTCCACCGTTCGTCGACGCGCGTCTTGAGGTGAATGGTCGTCGGTTCGTGATGGTGTTCGCAGAGGATATGATCGCGGGCGACCGGGGCCGCGCCCTTCCAGACGGCGCCCTGGTCGACGCCCGTCATCGTGCGCGGCGCCGGCAGGCTGGTGAGGTTCAGGAAGGTGGGCGCCAGGTCAACGAGTGATTGCAGCGCCGGGCTTTCGGCGCCGGCGGCCACGTGACCCGGCCAGCGGACGGCGAAGGGCACCTTGATCATGTCCTCGTAGAGAAACGGGCCTTTGGCGATCAGGCCGTGGTGACCGATCAGATGGCCGTGGTCGGTGGTGAAAACGACGATCGTGTCGCCCGCCAGCCCCAGCGCGTCGAGCTTGTCCAGGATGCGGCCGATATACTTGTCCATAAGGCTGACCATGCCGTAATAGGTGGCCATGTCGCGCCTCAGTTGGCCGCGGTCGTGAAGGTGGCAGTGCATGCCGTGCATGCCTTCGCCGCTTTCGCGGTAAACGCTGAAGTCCGAGCCGCGCTGCTGGGTCATCCGGTGGTGGGGGGGATTGCGGTCGTGTTCGCCGGGGGCGACTTCGGGCAGGGTCAGCGCCTCGGGGTCGTACATCGTGTCCCACGGCTCGGGCGCCAGGTAAGCGGGGTGAGGGTCGAAGAAGCTGGCCCAGAGGAAGAAATTCTCGCCCGAGCGTTGATAGCCTTCGAGCAAGGCGCCGGCGCGCTCGGCAATCCAGGCGTCATAATGGTATTCCTCGGGGATGGGCCACCGGTGGCGCAGCCGGGGGTCGAGCGTGCCGGTGGGCGGGACAAAGAAATCGCGCCAATTCATCAAGCCTTTTCCCTCCATCCAGAGGGCGTAATGTTGGCCGACGTGAGCCTCGTGGGTGTGGTTGCGGGCCAGTTCGACGTGCTCGAAACCGTAGAAGGGCTCGTCGAACGTGCGCCAAAAATCGAGATCCTGAAGGATGGGGTAGGCCTCGAGGGAATTGAATTCCTCGGTGGCGCGCAGAGGCTGGAAGTGGGCCTTGCCGACCAGGGCGGTCCGGTAGCCGGCGGCCATGAAATCCTCACCGACGGTGTGGACGGCTTCGCTCAGTTTGGTGCCGAGGGTCCAGGCGCCGTGCTGGCTGGGATACATGCCGGTGATGATCGAGGCCCGCGTGGGGGTGCAGGTGGGATTGGGGCAATACGCCCGGGTGAAATAAGTCCCCTGGCGGACGAGGCGGTCCAGATTGGGGGTGGAAATTTCGGGGTTGTGGACACCGAGCGTGTTCCAGTGCTGCTGGTCGCTGGTGATGAACAGGATGTTGGGCCGTTTCATGGCGAATCCTTGGGAAAAAATCCGAGCGCGGCCGTCGTCGGAGATATTTGGTGCAAACCGCGCGGATCTCCATTAATCAATGATGGGGGCGGCGTGTCAATCGCGAAAGGCCGGTTGCGGGCCGGTTGCGATGATGACGGAGGAACGCGATTGTGCTAGATTAGATAAGACTATTGCATTTAATGGGGAATGGCCGACGCGATACCATGGAAAAGACGACAATACTGGTCATCGACGACGAAACCAACCTGCTGCGATTTTTCGAATATAACGTCAAGGCGATGGGTTACGACGTGGTGACGGGCGAGCGGGGCGGCGATTTTCGCCGCTTGATCGGCGAACGTGAATACGCCACCGTCCTGCTCGACATGATGCTGCCCGACGCCAACGGCATGGACCTGCTGACCGAGGCCCGCCAGCGTTATCCCGAGATGCCCGTCATCCTGATCACCGCCTACGGCACGATCGACAAGGCCGTCCAGGCGATGAAACTCGGCGCCTTCGATTTTCTGCCCAAGCCCGTCGACGTCGATCGGCTCAACACGATCATCCGCAACGCCGTCGAGCAATACAGCCTGCGCCGGGAGGTGAAAACTTTGCGCCGCCACCTGGAGCCGCCGCGCGAGTTCCACGGCATGGCCGGCAGCAGCCCCCCCATGGTCGAGGTTTACGACATGATCGAACAGGTGGCGCCGACCAACGCCACCGTAATGATCACCGGCGAGAGCGGCACGGGCAAAGAATTGGTTGCGCGGGCCATCCACGCGCTGTCGGGGCGGGCCGACAAGCCCTTCGTGGCCATCAATTGCGCCGCCATCCCCCGCGACCTGCTCGAAAGCGAGCTTTTCGGCCATGAGCGCGGCTCGTTCACCGGGGCCATCGACCAGTATCAGGGCTGCTTCGAGCGGGCACACCAGGGCACCTTGTTTCTCGACGAAATCTGCGAGATGGACCTGGGCCTTCAGGCCAAATTGCTGCGCCTAATCCAGGAGCAGGTTTTCTATCGCCTGGGCGGCACGCGGCCGATCTCGGTCAATGTCCGCATCCTCTCGGCCACCAACAAGGAGCCCGCCGAGATGGTGCGTGCCGGACGCTTCCGCGAAGACCTGTTTTACCGGCTCAACGTCGTGCCCATCCGGCTGCCGGCCCTGCGCGAACGGCGCGAGGATATCGGCCTGATCGTCAACAAGTTCCTGTTCGAATTCTCGCGCGCCAACGGCCGCCGTTTCCAGGGATTCGACCTGAAGGCGCTGGCCGCCATGGAACGCTACCCCTGGGCCGGCAACGTGCGCGAGTTGCGCAACGTCATCGAGCAGATCGTCGTCTTGAACGACGGCGAACGGGTGACTCTCGAACTGGTGCCCGAGCACATCCGCACCTTCCGGGGCGGTCCGGTCTTCTCCGTGGCGGCCGCGTCCACGCCGGTTGGATCCGGACACGCCCCCGCCCACGAAGCCGACGGTCTGGACCGGATCCAGCCGTTCTGGCAGACCGAACGCGATCAAATCCAGACCGCCTTGGACGTCTGCCACGGAAACGTTCAGGAGGTGGCGCGACGGCTGGAAATCTCTCCGGCGACCTTATATCGCAAGATCGAAAAATACGGACTCGTCAAATGACCGAAACGGCCTCGACCCTCGAACACCGCCCCCACCCGCCCGAACTGAAAGATTACCTGGAAGCCGAGCTGCCGCGCAGACGGTTTATCGAGCAGGGCCAGACCTACCTCGCCGACGTCGCGCAGTGGCTCCGGGAGAACAACCACCGCCTGGGCGGACAGCAGGCGCTGGCGCGCTTCACGCGGGCCCACGACGACCTGCTGGAGACGGCCTACGCCCACGCCGTTCACCACTGGCGGGTCGAACACGGCGAGCGCCCGCCCGCGGTGGCCCTGGTGGCCCTGGGCGGTTACGGCCGTAAGGAACTCTTCCTGGGGTCCGACATCGACCTGCTTTTCCTGATGCAGCAGGCCGGCCCGGCCACCGAGGCTTTTCTCAAGCCGCTTATTCACCTCCTCATCGACCTGAAACTCAACCTTGGCTACGCGACCCGCACCACGGCCGAATGCGAGGCGCGGGTGGGATTGGACCTGGAATCGACGACGGCGATGATCGAAAGCCGCCGCCTGGCGGGCGATAAAAAACTCTTCGACCGGTATTGGCAAACGATCCAGGCGGCCCTGGCCGGCCGCGGACGCAAGTGGTTTCTACGCGCGGTTTATCAGCAATGGCACGCGCGCCACGAAAAATACCAGTCGACCATCTACCTGCTCGAACCCAACCTGAAGGAAGGGGCGGGGGGGTTGCGCGACATACACACGGTCCTGTGGACCCTGTTCACCCTTTGCGGCTCCGTGGACCTCAGGCGCCTGAAAGACCACGCCCGCTTTGCCGACGAGGACCTGCGTCGTTATCGCGAGGCGATCATCCTGTTGCAGGTCGTTCGCAACGAGCTCCACATCGCCTCCGGGGGGAAGGTCGATCAACTCTCGTTCGCTTACCAGCCGACCATTGCCGCGCGCCTGGGCTATCGCGGCGACGATTTCCGCCTGCCCGAAGAAAGCCTTATGGGGGCTTATTATCACAACGCGCGCGTCATCGCGCGCCTGTCGCGGCGGGCTTTTCTGACGATGATCGGCCAAGGCAAGTCGTTCCTGGGCGACCTGGTGGGCACCTTGCGGCGCAAGCGGCTCGACGCGCACCATTTTGTCCAGGACAATGCCCTGTTTGTCGATCCGCGCGACCCCGGTTATCTGACCGAGGATCCCAACCGGATCATGGCTCTGTTCGAGCGCGCGGCGCGCGGCGGCTATCGCCTGGGCGACGAAACGCTCGAATTCATCGAGCGGCTCGCCCCCACGCTAGGCCCCGCCTTCCGCCTGGACCCGTCCAACAGCCGCCGATTCATGCGGATCCTCAAAGGCCCGGGGAACGTCGCGCGCACGCTGGCGGCGATGCACGAGTGCGGCGTACTCGGCCGCTTCATGCCCGAGTTCGAACACCTGCGCAGCATGGTCCGCATCGACCATTACCATCACTACACGGTCGACGAGCATTCGATCAAGACGCTCGAAATGGCCGAGGCGTTGCTGCGCGAACCGGTCCGGCGCCGTTCGCTGGCCGCCCAGGTGGCCGCCCGGATCGAGCGCTGGGACTTGCTCAACCTGGCCCTGCTGCTCCACGATATCGGCAAGGGTTACGGCCGGGGCCACGCGCTGCGCGGCGGCCAGATCGCTCAGCGCGTCGGCGACCGGCTGGGTCTCAAACCCGCCGACGTCGAGTTGGTGCGTTTCCTCGTGCTTTCGCACCTCAAGCTCACCCACGCCTCGCAGCGGCGCGACCTGGCCGACCTGAACGTCGCCCGTCAGCTCGCCAAGGAAATCGGCGACCTCGAACGGCTCAAACTGCTCTATGTCCACTCGGTCTGCGACCTGAAGGCCGTCAGTCCCGAGGCCTGGAACGAGTGGAAAGAGCAACTTCTGGCCGAGTGCTATGTCCGCACGGCCGAAGTGTTGGGCGAAAGCCGCCTGGAGAGTCAATTGCCCGTCCATGAAATCAGCGCGCTGCGCCCGAGGGTGCTGGCCGAGGTGCGCGAGTCGCCCGCCATCGCCAACGCGGACCAAAAAGATTTGGGGCGGGAACTCGACCATTTCCTCGAACACGCCTCCGACCGTTACCTGCAGATGACCGCGCCGGCCGGGATCGCCCGGCACTTCCTGATGCGGCGGACCCTGGACGAAGGCAACGCCATCGCCCGGCCGCCCCACCAGCCCGGCGCGGGTGAGACCGGCACGGGGCGCTTCACCGGGCTTTCGGTCTGCGCCACCGACGTACCGGGTTTGTTCAGTTACGTCTGCGGCGCGCTGGCCAGCAAGGACATTAACATCTGGTCGGCGCAGATTTTCTCGTCGACCGACGGCTTCGCGATCAACCAGTTCCAGGTGACCGATCTTGAAAACCGGCCGCTGCCGCCCGGCCTGCAGCTCGAACGCCTGCGCCAGGACCTGAACCAGGTGATTCTGGGGCGCAAGTCGATCGAGGAACTGATCGAAAAACACCGGGGGCGGCCGCGCAAACGCCCTTCACGTCATTCGCCATTGCCTTCGAGGGTGATCTTCGACAACGAGCTGAGCGAAGACTATACCATCATCGAGGTGCGCACGACCGACCGGCCCGGATTGCTTTTCCGGATCACGCGGGCCATCAGCGCCTGCCTACTCAACATTCAGCGCGCCTTCATTGCCACCGAGGCTTACGGCGTCGTCGACGTCTTCTACGTGACCGACCTGGAATTCAATAAAATCTACGACCCCGGCCAGCGCAAGGAGATCGAGCAGCGCCTGCTGGAGGCCGTCAGCACTTGACCGGTCGGGGTCCGGTCGCGGTTCGAACGGCCGCCGTCAGGCCGGCGGGGCGACTTCAGGATCGGTGCGCGCACCCGCGCGCGTGAGTCGCGATTGACAAGCCCGGCGGAGGCAAACATTATGTCGGGGATGGCAACGGGGAAGTGCGCGCCCGACCGAAACCGAGGAAATAAGTCATGGATAGCCGCGAACGATTTCACGCCGTGATGAATTACCAACCGGTTGATCATCCGATTTTCCGCATGCCCGGTTACGGGGGATTCGAAGAGACGCTCGTTCGTTGGCGCGGCGAGGGATATAAGGACGGCGATCTGGCGCAATACAAAACCGACCAGTGGAACTGGATCGCTTGGTTGTTTTTTCCCAACCCGCCCTTCGAGCGCCAGGTGATCGAGGACGACGGCCGCCATATCCTTTACGTCAACCACGAAGGCATCCTGATGCGCGAACTCAAGGTCAATCCGCGCGGATCGATGCCGCAATTCGTCCGCTTCCCGGTGCAAACGCGCGATGACTTCCGCCGGTTCGTCAAAGAACGACTTCAGCCCGACATGACGCGCCGCATCGGCCCCGACTGGGTCGACAAGCTCAAGGCCTGGCGGGCGCAGCCGGCCATGCTGATGCTGATGTCGGACCGTTGGGGCGGATTCTTCGGTCCGTTGCGCAACCTGCTGGGCGTCGAAGAACTCTGCAAGATGTTCTATCTCGATCCGGGTTTCGTCGAGGAGATGATGGACACGGTCGCCGATTTCATCATCGCGATGATGGATCAGATTCTCGATCACATCCAGGTCGACGCCTACGCTTTCTGGGAAGACATGGCCTTCCGCGTGGGACCGCTGATCGGCCCCGACATGGTGCGGACGTACATGCTGCCGCGTTACAAGCGAGTCGTCGAGCACCTGCGCGGGCGCGGCGTTCAATGGATCGGTCTCGACAGCGACGGCCAAGTCGATTCGCTCATCCCCGTCTGGCTCGACGCGGGCATCAACCTGCTCTGGCCGTTTGAAGTAGCCGCCGGCATGGACGTGGTGGCCTGCCGGAAAAAATACGGCCGGCAGTTGCGGATGATCGGCGGGGTGGCCAAGCGCCCGCTGGTCATCGGCGGCAAGGCCATCGACGAAGAGATCGAACGCGTGCGGCCCCTGATCGAAGACGGAGGCTACGTCGCCGACCTCGACCATTCCGTCCCGCCCGACATCTCATACGACAACTTCCGGCATTACCTGGACAAAATGGCGAAAGTGCTGGGGGTGTGAGAAAGGATGGGACCGATGAGACCGATGAGACCAATAAGGCCAATGGTATCGACGAAACCGATGGATTGAAGCCTTCCCGGTAGTCCTTTTGGCCTTTTTGCGTTCCATGGATCCCATTAGTCCTATCCGTCCTATTTCACCGATTCGAAAGGAACCTTTAATGTCCAGGGCAACAACCAAACGAACGCTCCAGACGCAGGTTCTTGTGGCGGGGGGCGGCATGGCCGGGGTATGCGCGGCGCTGGCGGCCGCGCGGTGCGGGGCGCGGGTAACGCTGGTCCAGAACCGGCCGGTACTGGGCGGCAACGCCTCATCCGAAATCCGCATGCATATCTGCGGCGCCGACGGCGTCGGCAACCGCGGCCTCCCGCTGGCCACCGAGGTTCGCGAGGGGGGCATCATTGAGGAGATTCGCCTCGATTGCGCCGCGCGCAATCTCCAGTGGTCGCCCAGCATGTTCGACTTGATCCTCTATGACAAGTGCCGCACCGAACCCAACCTGACGCTGATGCTCAACACGACGATCGTCGGCGCGCGGATGGACGGCCGGCGGATCGGCGCCGTCCTGGCCACCCGCGAAAGCACCGAAGAGGAATTCGAGATCGGGGCCGATATCTTCGTCGACGCCACCGGCGACGGCCGGCTGGGCGTGGAAGCCGGCGCCGCGTTCATGCGCTGGCGCGAGGGGCGCGACGAATACGGCGAAACGCGTGCCCAATCCGTCCGCGACGGCAAGCAACTGGGCAATTCGCTCCTCTTCATGGCGCGCGACATGGGCCGGCCGATGACCTTCACCCCGCCCGCCTGGGCGCGCAAGTTCACGGAGGACGACCTCAAGTTCCGCGGCCACACCCGCTGGGAATACGGTTATTGGTGGATCGAATACGGCGGCGTCATCGACACGATCAAGGACAACGAGGCCATCCGCGACGAACTGCTGGCCGTGCTGATGGGCGTCTGGGACCACATCAAGAACAGCGGCGCCCACCCCGACTCGGCCAACTGGGCGCTGGACTGGTTCGGTTTCCTGCCGGGCAAGCGCGAGTCGCGCCGCTTTTACGGCCGCCACGTGCTGTGCGAGCGCGACCTGGACGAGGCGGTCGACTTCCCCGACGTCATCGGCTACGGCGGCTGGTCGCTCGACACGCACCCCCCCGAAGGCATTTACGCCCACGACGAGCACCCGTGCAGCCAACCCTACACAAAGTATGTTTACGGCATCCCGTTGGCGGCCTGCGTCTGGAGCGTTCGTT
>JAMCWS010000237.1 GCA_023480605.1 bacterium | reverse complement strand
CATTGTCAGCGGGGACTTCAATGGCGGGATGTTGATATAAGGCCCGTCCCACGACGGTGAGGCCGGCTGGTTGGCGTTGCCGCTCATGCTGTGAACCAGGGCCACGTAAAGGTAACCGGAGCCGTCGTTGCGCGGGGTGGGGGTGGCCGAGTCCAGCGGTTCGGGCGGCAGGGCCGAGCCGGAGCCGCTGGGCGGGAGGGTGCCGGTGTCGACCTCGTAGCGGGCGATGGCGATTTCCAGGTTTTTGAGCAGGGCTTCAGTGGCCGCGACCTTGGCCCGACGGGTCTCGCCGGAGTAAACCCCCGTGGCGATGGTGGCCAGGATGCCGATGATCAACACGACCACGAGCATCTCGATGAGCGTCACGGCCAACAGGCGTCGAGCTTGAATTTGATTCCTCATGTCTCGGTTTCCTCAAAACTCAAAAAGTTGCTGCGGCGCGCGCGAAACGCCTCCCGGCCTCAGGGCGTGAACACGGTTTCGATGTAAACCTTGCCGAAGTAATAAACGATGTCGTCCTCGGTCGTGGACTGGCGGTTGGTCTGGCCGTCGGGCCCCGTCGAGACGATCGCGAAACGGTCAAAGGGATCGTCGGTGGTGGTGATGGAGCCGTCGCCGATGCTTGTGAACGTCGGGTCCAGCCCCGAGCCCACCCGGCCGCGCGGACTGTAGAACAGGTAGGGGTTGCCCCAGGGATCAAGCGGATAGTCGCGCTGCTCCCAGGCTCCGAAGGTGGCGATGTTGACGCCCAGGGGGATATAAACGCGCTGGGTGGTCACGAAGGGCCCCTGCCAGTTGCGGATCATGTTCCGCACCCGCCGGTCGGCGCCCCCGGCGTTGAGCGGCAATTGGTCGAGAACCATGTTCATCAGCGTGCTGTTGACGTCGATCACCTCGATGCTGGTGGACTCGCGCTCGATGGCGTCGAAGGTGTTGACGCCGCCCGTCTGCCCGTCGGGCAGATCGTCGAGCAGTTGCAGAGGAACGTAAAAGCCATGAATCAGGCCCACGGAATCTTCGCCGTCGGCCAGTTCCTTGCATTCGAGTTCCGCCGTCGAAATCCGGGCGGTTTTGGCATGGTTCATGTAGGTCGGCAGTGCAAGCGTGGCCAGCAGGCTAATGATGACCAGCACCACCAGCAACTCCGTCAGGGTGACGCCCATGCGCCCCGGTTGAGTCTTCATGTCCGATCTCCTTGTGTCAAAACCTCCAGGCTCGCGGCCGGGAGTCAGCCTCGGGCCTTGCCCGATCCTCAAGCCCTGCGGCACGCCGCGAGGCCGCCCTTATTGCCCCCCGCCAAAAGACCGGATGAGGTCGTCGCCCCGGCCATAGCCATCGTCGGCGTCGTCGGTTCCGTTGCCGGGCAGCCCGTTGGGACCGAGCGAGAGGAACGTGGGACGGTCGAAAATGCCCTGGGCGGGAAAGCTTTTCGTGGTCGTGCCGCCGCCCGTCGTGGCAACCGTCACCTGGGGGCCGGTCATCTGGAATTCGTAGGATATGTCGGTATCGACGTTCCACGAGCCGTTCTGGTAAACGCGGTTGGGCGGATAGATCACGCCGCGGCGCGTGAACAGCAAATAGTCGTTCCCCCAAGGGTCGTCGGGCCAGTCGTTGCGGTTGTTGTCGCGCTTCCAGTTGACGTATGGGCCGTTCCAATTGAAGAGCTTCTCGCCTTCGCCGCCGGCCTTGTCGACGTTGGTGCCGGCCGTCAGGCGATCGAATATCGTCGTCTGGTCGGGGGCGAAATCCTGGGTGCTGGGGTTGATGAACAGCCACATGGGATTCTGGTACATGTTATTGCCCGTGATCGAGTTGTCGCGGATGCCGTCGATCTCGTCGCGGATTGTGCCGTTGTTGTCGTTGACCAGGGCGGCCGGTGTCGTGCCGTCGCCTCCGCGCGTGTCGTTGAGGGCGTAAACGCGGAACATATAATTTGTTTGGATTGCCGCACGCTCCTCGGCGTCGGTCAGCGCCTGCAAATCGGCTTCGGCGGCGCTGATCTTGGCTTCCTTGGAGCGGGTGTTGAGGGCGGGCACCAGAATGAGCGTCAGAATGCTGATGATGGCCATGGCCACGATCAATTCGACGATCGTGAAGGCGTCCTGCCGGCGGGGGATGGGGGGAAACGTCCTCTTCATGGCACGATGTTCCTCTGCACTCGTTGGTTAAAACTCACGGACCAGGTCGTCGGTTCCGGTTTTACCCAGCACCTCGGTTTCGCGGAAGAAATGGGCCGGGGTGACGCTGGTCTCGTTGATTACGTCGCCCGGCAGGCCGTCGGGTCCCAAGCTGTAAATCACCGCCGTCGAATAATTGACCCTGTTGTCATACGAGATGGCGGTATTCACATTGTTCACATCGGCCATCCTCCCCGAACCGAAGAAGATGTAAGGATTGCCCCAGGGATCGATCGGATACTTCGCCCGCCCCAGCCCCCCGATATCACCCTTCCAGTCCTGGTCATCGGTCAGCATCACCAAAATCGGCCCGCCAAGCGCGCCGGCCGCGGTGCCGCGAATCATTTTCGGGACCAAGGTGAGCAGTTCAGTGACCGTGACCGTGTTATGGAACGTGGTGTAAGGCCCCTTCCAGGTGTTAAGCAGGTTCTGGACCTGGTTAAGGAGCACGACCTGATCCCAGAAGTAGGGGGGAACCTTCCGCTTTTCCATATCCAGTTCGGTGGGCGTGAGGGTCTTGTCGGTCAGGTCCGGGGTGGGCCGGTCCAGGTCCTGAAGGCGGAAGTAATGGCCGGTGTCGGCGAAGGCGATCGTCTGGGCCTTCTCCAGGCCCTGCATGTCGTCCTGGGCGGCGACGACCTTGGCCTCTTCGACGCGGCCGCGGATGATGGGAATCAGGATGAGCGCCAGGATGGCGATGATCGTGGCCACGGCCGTCACCTCGATGGCGGTGAACGCCGCGCGTCGCGCGAAAGCGGCGCCGGGCGCGATCCAGGCAGCGTGACTGGGTGAGAGCAGCTTTCTCATGAACCTGATTTCCTTAGAATTTCCAAAAGATGTCGTCCGAACCGTTGTCGAGGATGCCGATCTCGCCCGGCGGCGGCGTCCACGTGCCGCCGTGGTCGGAATCGGCATGGATGCTTTTGGCCAGCATGCTATTGAAACTATCGTCGGTGCCCAGCATCGCCGTGACGGTCACCGTATTGGGGTTCATGATTTTGAGGGTGTATTCGGCTTGATTACCCAGCAGGTCGCCCTTGACGTAAAGCATCGCCGGCTTCAGATACGCCGCGGCATAACCGGCGTCGGTCTGGGTGGGTGTACCGGGCAGGCCGCCCCCGGGCATGCCGTTGGGGCCGTAACTGACGACGGCGTTGAGATAGTTGGCGATTTCGCCGGGGCGCTTGACAAGCCGCAGACCGAGGGGATTGGTCGCGCTGCGCGAATCGGGGCTGGCGGTGACCTGGTAGAGCACGTAGGGATTGCCCCAAGTGTCGCACGGCCAGACGACGATGGAACCGTTCTGGCCGCCCGCCTCCTTGAAACTCGTGCTTTCGTTGTCGGGGATGCGCATCAGGACGTTGCCGTGACGGCCCTGGGCGCTGGTGCCGCGGGCTTCGCTGTTCTGGGTATAGGGGCCGCCCCACTTCTTGAGAACCACGCGCAGTTCGGGCGAGGTGGTGGTCAGCAGCCCGTAGTAGTCGAACGCCGGCCGCATCTGGCTGACGCCGGCCGTGTCGGGCGGCAGGGCAAGCGAGATGGGCAGCGAAAGCAGGTCCAGACGGGGGTAGAATCCCAGATCCTGGTGGGCGAATTCGAACGCGGTGCCGATCTGCTTGGTTTCGTCATACGTGGCCTTGCGGCGATTGTCGTTATACATCTGTTGGACGCTGAACAGAAACAGGCCGGCGAACAGCCCGATAATCGAAGCCACGACGAGAATTTCCATCAGGGTGAACGCGTTGCGTCTCGACAGGACGGCGGCGCGGCCTGGCCGCGGCCTCGGCCCCTTGCGATACCCCAAAGGGCCACCCCTGCGTCCCCGATGCCGGCCGGCGGCGATGTCTGGCGTTCTGAGCATCGTGAAATCTCTTTCCTGAGTCGTCTTCCGTGTCTCCCGGTCGGGGCGGGCGGCGGGGAGAACCGGGCAAGCGGTTTTTTGCAAAATATCGATTGCGCAACGATCAACGCATCATTAATAATATCACCGGTCTGGGTTTACCAACGCCTTCCATTGCGTATACGCTATTTACAATAGCCCTTCCTTCAGTGTTTATAGGTCGCGGCAACGAACCTGTCAACAAGCGTTTAACCATCGCCGGTTCATGAATTTATCCCTTTCGGGGAGCGAATGCAACGCTTTCGGACGAGTCCGGTGTTCCCCGGTCCGTCCCTCCCGAAAGTTTCAGTGGACAGCCCCCCCGCCCTCGGGATAACTAAGGGGCATGAATCGCCGCCGCCACCGCCCCAGCGCCCGCCGCCCTCATGTGTCATTGAGCTTCGACATCATCGCATTCATATTGCTGGCTGGACTATTCCTACCGCTGGCGTCCTGCCGGCACGATTCCTCACCTTCCCAGACCACGCCCTCGCCGGTCTCGGCCGCCCGGGCGGCCCCCGCGGCCGGCGCTCCCGGTCCGGCCGCTTATTCCCTCCAGAGCCATCCGTTTTCGCCGACCCTCGCCCATCTTTTTGATCAGGGGCGGATCGTCGTCCTTCCGCCCGCCGCGATCGGCGACCCGCCGGCCGGCGCCAGCACCGACGCCTACGCCTTCAGCGCCGTCGACCGCTACGGGCGGGTGTATCATTTTGATGCACGAGCATCCTGGTGGATGGCCGATGGCCAGGTGCTGCCCGAGCCGCTTCCCGACGGCCAGTGGAGCGCGGCCTGGAATCCCGCCTCGGGCGCCTTGGAGGTGCTCGTCACCTCCCCCTACGCCGGCTCTAACTCCATCCGCCTGCTGCGCTGGCGCGCCGGCCGGTGGTTCGAGGCGCGGACCAACCTGCCTCCCATGGCCCGGCGCGACGCCTGCCGGCTTTTCCAACCGGCCGCCGCCCGCTGGATCATGGCCGGCGGCGCGGCCGACCGCCCGATGAGCGACGCCTGGAGCCTCGACGGCGCGATCTGGGTCGCCTGGGGCGGCCCGCCCCATCCCGCTGCCTCTGGAGCAGCCGTCACCCAAAATCCGGACGGCCAGCCGGCCGCCTCGGCGGGTCAGCGGCCCGACCTGGGACAAGCCACCCTGCTCCTGGACGGCCCCACGACGGCGGGGGTGGGGCTCCTCGAACGCGACGGCCGGCTTTGGCGTATCGACGGCGACGACGCCAAGCCCCTCGGCCGTATCGACATGGACGGCCTCCGCCTGGCCGATTACCTGCCCGACCGCGGCCAGTGGCTTTTCGTCTGGCAGGGGGGCGACCTGGGTCGGGATCGCATCATGTTGACCCCCGCCGGTGCGGCGCTGGCGGCGTCGACTCGGCCCGAACCACTCGACGCGACGGGCACGGTCAAGATCAACGAGGAGGACGAGGGCGTTTGGAAGGGTTGGGGACGGCTGCGCCCCGGGCCCGCCGGCACCGAGCAGGCTTTCCATCCGGGTCTGGACGGCCCCGGCGAAGCCGCCCTCCAGATCGCCGCCGAGTATGGCGAGGCCAATTTCCCCCGCGGCAAGATCCGGATGATCGAATTGCCCCCCAGCCTGGCCGGGCTTCGACCCGACGGCGCGGCCTGGGCGGCGGCCATGGGCGGCTTGGTCGTGCCCACCAGCGACGGCCTGGGCATCAACGCCAGCGGGCGCGGCGATTTCATCCCGCCCCAGGCCGGCGACGCGGCCACTTCGCCTTCGGCGCCTCTTTTCCTGATCCGCCGCTCCGCCCGGTTCTGGGTTTTCAGCGGCGACATGGTCCAATGGGTCAAACCCCCCTTCGATCTGCACCCCGCCATCGGCTACCCGGAAAGTTACCAGCAGGGCAACCAAACGCGCTTTTTCTCCTGGATCTATCCTCAACCGGGCCTACTGCGTTACGAATACCTCGAACGGACCGAACAAAAAAAACAGTGGATCTCCTCGCCGTTGCTGACGATCCGCTCGCTGCCGCAGATCGCCTGGTCGGGTGTGAGCCAGACCAACCTGTGCGACCCGGTCGTGTGGGGCGAACCGGCCGAAATCGTCGTCATCGGCTGGAGCGGCCGCCTGGGCCAGCGCCTTGATATAAAAAATCCCCCCGAAGGACTGCTTGGCGAGGCCTACACCGAGGTGCCCACGCTGGGCTTCATGGCGCGCATCCCGGCCCTCTCGCCGCGCGAGTGGACCGTCTCGGAATTGCCGGTTCCCTACTGCATGGGCGCGCGCCTGATCGTCGACCCGGTGCGCAACAGCCTTTACCTCGTCGGGGGCAAGATCGCCGTGCCGCGCAACGTCGAGGGCCGGCGGATTCACTTCCTGCAGTCCAACGCCCAGGTCTGGGAATGGAACGGCACCCAGTGGAACTGCATCCAACCGGGCGGCGACGATCCGCGCATGAAAGTCACCTCGAACGTCGCCTACGATCCGGTCGGCCACCGGCTGCTGACACTCACCCCCCGCGCCCTATACGGCTTCGTCACGGGCGACTGGCAGTGCCTGTGGGAGCGCGGCAAGGTCAAGGGCGAGGATTGGCCGGACGAGGTCGGCCTGTCGATCCATCCATTGTCGAACATGATCGTGGGTTCCTGGTTCATGCCCCGTCCCGAGTTCCGTGTCTGGCTCCAGGATCACTGGGTGTCGGTTCAGCCGGCCGGCGAACTCGCACCGCCCCCCGGCGGCCTGCCTTCCGCCGTGTCCGCGCCGTCGGCCGCCGGGGGGGTATTGCCCGACAAAAGCCTCAACTTGGTTCCGGCCATGGAGCCCGACGCGTTCATCTCGATCGACACCGAGCGTCTGGCGGCGATCCGCATGGATATCGACCGGCCCCGCGAGGCCGACCGTCTGCTGGGCGCTCATTGGCTGAACCTCCTGCCGGTCAATGCGGCCCCGGACTTGAAGTCGCAATCCGTGCTGCCCCCCGACGTTCAACCGGCGACGCCCGCCGCCGCCGCGACCGACGCCGCGTCCAGTCCACCCGGCGCCGCGAGTGCGAACCGGTGACCGTATCGTTAGAAGTATAGCGGTATATTTAGACAAATATTTCCGCTTCTTCATGTCATGCCAATACAACAGCATACGGTAGGTTTGACTGCATCCGTCTTTACCGACTTTTATGCTTTTATGCGGCCGAATCAGGTCCTCATTGCGCCATTGTACCTTTTGCGGTTCGAATATCAAGCTGAAGCTTGAACACCAAACGGGATTTTCGGCAATATGGTTGCGGCTCAGCCGCGCCAAGATTTTTCGCGCACATATGGAATCCGTTTTAAGTCAATCCGAAAAAGTTGGACTAACCACGAAAATCCGCGGCATGGCGAAGTCGCAACCCGAAGGGCGGCTCCGACGACGACGCCTTCCGAGCAGGCAACCATCATGGAGATAGGGAGATATCAAGGAGATGGCGGGGATGTTCATCGCATCTGCTTATCTCCTTCCTATCTCCTCATCACCATCCAATATTAAGCGTTGGTTTAATGAGACTTACGCTCACATTTTTACGTCAACTAGCAAGAAGCCGTGTGTCGGAAAAACGAAAGTGCCGGCAATTAATCCGTTCGAATATAGCCCGCATTGTTATCGCCGCTGCCACAGAGAACAAAATATACGGCAATCCAATGCCGTATTCCTTGACAACCCCGCGGAAAGATAATATGGTGGCGGTGTGGGAGCCCGCCCGGCTTCCCGCGAAGGTTGGAAAACAGGATTCAGGCCACTTTTTTTAGATTTGACCACTCGGTGAAAAGCGGCCACCGAACGGCGGGGAGACGAGCAAATGTTTGAAAAACAAGGACTTTACGATCCGGCTTTCGAGCACGATGCCTGCGGCGTGGGGTTCGTCGCCAACCTGAAGGGCGCCCCCAGCCACCGGATGATCGAACTGGGCCTCCGGATCCTCTCCAACCTCGAACATCGCGGCGCGACCGGTTGCGACGCGCTGACGGGCGACGGGGCCGGCATCCTGATGCAGATCCCCGACGAGTTCCTCCGGCAAGCCTGCGACCGGATCGGCATCGGCCTGCCCGAACCCGGCCATTACGCCGTCGGCCTGGTCTTCCTGCCGCGCAAAATCGAGGAAGCCAACTTCTGTGAGCAGACCATCGAGCGGATCGTCATGCGCGAAGGTCAGCGCTTCCTCGGCTGGCGCGACGTACCCACCGATAACACCCACATCGGCCAGACGGCGCGCGACGGCGAGCCGCACATCCGCCAGGCCTTCATCCGCCGCGGCGCCAACGTGGCCGATACGGCCGAGTTCGAACGCCGCCTCTTCCTCATCCGCAAGCAGGTTGAACACGCCGTATTGCGTTCCTCGATCGCCCAGAAGCCTTTTTTTCACATCACCAGTCTTTCCAGCGTGACGCTGCTCTACAAGGGCATGCTGCTGGCCGACCAGCTTCCGCGCTATTACCCCGACCTGGTCGACCCCCGTCTCGCCAGCGCCCTGGCACTGGTCCATCAACGCTATTCGACCAACACCTCGCCGACCTGGAACCTGGCTCAGCCCTTCCGCTACCTGGCCCACAACGGCGAGATCAACACGCTGCGCGGCAACATCAACGCGATGCACGCCCGCGAGGCGCTCTTCGAGACGCCGCTATTCGATCGCCCCGAACGGCTTTGCCCCATCATTCTGCCCCACCAGAGCGACTCGGCCTGCCTCGACAACGCGCTGGAGCTACTTTACCAGACCGGGCGCAGCCTGCCCCATGCCATGGCGATGCTCATCCCCGAGGCCTGGGAAGGCCACAGGCAGATGAGCGACGCCAAGAAGGCGTTTTACCAGTATCAGTCCGCGCTGATGGAGCCTTGGGACGGCCCCGCCTCGATCGCCTTCACTAACGGCCGCCAGATCGGCGCGCTGCTCGATCGCAACGGCCTGCGCCCCTCGCGCTACTGCGTCACGCGCGACGGCCTGGTCATCATGGCATCCGAAACGGGCGTGCTCGACATCCCCCAGGACCAGATCGAACGCAAGGGCCGCCTGCAACCGGGCCGTATGTTCCTGTGCGACATCGAGGAAGGCCGCATCATCAGCGACGAGGAGATCAAGGACATCCTGGCGGCGCGCCGGCCATACCGCGAGTGGCTCGCGCACAGCCTGATCGCGATCGAAGACCTGCCCAAGCCGCGCAATTTCCGCGGCTTCGCCCCGGAAACCCTCACCACCCGCCAGCAGTGTTTCGGCTACACGCTTGAGGATCTCAAGATCCTGATGACCCCGATGGCCTTGGACGGCAAGGAGCCGGTTGGCTCGATGGGCAACGACACGGCGCTGGCCGTGCTTTCCGACAGGCCGCAACTGCTTTTCAACTATTTCAAGCAATTATTCGCCCAGGTGACGAATCCCCCCCTGGATGCCATCCGCGAAGAACTGGTCACCTCGCTCAGAACCAACCTGGGCTCGGAGGGCAACCTGCTGGACGAGACGCGCGATCAGTGCCACATGATCCAACTCCAGCAGCCCATCCTGACCAACCAGGAACTGGAGAAAATCAAGAAGGTCAAGGCCGGTAAAATCCGTTCGATCACCGTGCCGATGTTCTTTAATCGCCAGGACGGCGCCGTCGGCCTGCGCCTGGCCATGGAAGAGCTCTGCGACCAGGTCAGCCGCGCCGTCAAGTTCGGCATGAACATCGTCGTCCTCTCCGACCGCGACAGCGACTACGACCATGTGCCCATCCCCAGCCTGCTGGCCATCGCCGGCGTGCATCACCACCTCATCCGCGAGGGGACGCGCGCGCGGGTGAGCCTGGTGCTCGAGGCCGGCGAGCCGCGCGAGGTGATGCACTACGCGCTGCTGTTCGGCTACGGCTGCGGGGCGATCAATCCTTACGTCGCCTTCGACACCATCGAGCAGATGCGGCGCGACGGCCTGCTGGGCGCTCTGACCAAGGAGAAGGCGATCCACAATTACATCCACGCCGTCGATCAGGGCGTCCTCAAGGTCATGTCGAAGATGGGCATCTCGACGCTGCAGAGCTACCGCGGCGCACAGATCTTCGAAGCCGTCGGCCTCAACTCCGACGTGGTCGACCGTTACTTCACCGGCACGCCCTCGCGCATCGAGGGGATCGGACTGGAGGAGATCGCCGCCGAAACGATCCGTCGCCACGTGGCCGCCTACGCCGACCGCGAGATACCCCTCAACCTTCCCCTCGATCCGGGCGGCAATTATCAATGGCGCCGCGAGGGCGAACGCCACATGTACAAAC
>JAMCWS010000305.1:411-10329 GCA_023480605.1 bacterium | reverse complement strand
CGTCATTGAGGCCATCGACCGCGCCGGCGGCGGCCGGATCGGCGCTTACACGCATTGCACGTTCCGCGTGCCGGGCACGGGTACCTTTTTCGGGAGCGCGGGCGCCCACCCCGCCGTCGGCCAGGCCGGCCGTTTGGAAGAGGTCGAGGAGTATCGCCTGGAAACCGTCGTTCCCGCCTCCGCGCGCGAGGCCGTCGTGCGCGAAGTCCGAGCCGTCCATCCCTATGAGGAGCCGGCGTTTGAGTTCCACCTCCTCGCGCCCGAACGGCGCGGCGCCGGACTGGGGCTGCTCGCGCCGCCGCCGTGCGAACTGGTGACCGATCCGCCGCGCAAGGCCTGCACGGCGCGGGAGTTGGCCGCCCACGTGAAGGCCCGCCTTGGTGCGTGTCTCGCCGCTCGCTTCGATGAATCCCGTGGCCCGCGCTTCGGGGAACGCCCCGGCGCCGCTTCCGGCTCGCCTCCCGTTTCGGTCGCCGTGCGTCTTTCGGGGCCGCCCGATAAAAAAATCCGCCGCGTCGCCGTCTGCTCGGTTCGGGGGGGGAGTTACCTGGGTAAAGTGGCCGGCCGGGCCGACGCCTACCTTACCGGCGAAATCAACTACCACCAGGCCGTCGAGGCGCACGCGCGCGGCATCGCCGTCATCGAGGTGGGTCATTTCGAAAGCGAAGTGCTCGTGGCCGCGCCTCTGGCCGTCCGCCTGGCCGCCGCCGAGCGCCTGATCGCCGCCGGCGTCGAGGTTTTCGCCGCCCGCCACGAACTGCAGCCCTTTTTGATGATGTGATTCAACAGCCGCCGCTATTCTCCGCCGTCACGTTCGATGGCCCGGCGCAGAAGGCCCGCCAGCTGGTCGGCGGAACGTTCCCCCGCGGCCAGCACTTCCTCGTGCGTGAGGGGCGACCCCGCGCAAACGTGGGAATTGGTGATGACCGAGACGGCGGCCACCCGCAATCCGCTCTCGCGCGCAGCCACGACCTCCGGTACCGTCGACATCCCCACGGCGTCGGCCCCCAGTCGGCGCAGGAAATCAACCTCGGCCGGTGTTTCGTAGGCCGGCCCGGTGAGGGCGGCGTAGATCCCCTCGCGCAACGCCACGCCGGTCTCGAGCGCCGCCTGCCGCAGCGTCTCGGCCAGGACCGGGTCATAATATCCGCTCCCCGCGCCGCCGGCGGGGCGCCCAAAGCCCAGGCGACGGAACATCAGGTTGAGATGGCCGGCAACGAGCATCAGGTCGCCCACGGCCAGGCGCGGCGACAGCCCCCCCGCGGCATTGGTCAGAATTATGTCCCGCACCGCCAGCCGGGCAAGGAGGCGCATCGACAGACCGGCCAGCCAAGGGGAAATTCCTTCGTAGAGGTGACGCCGCCCGCACAAACAGAAGACCGGCCGCCCGCCGACATCCATCAGGCTCCAGCGCCCGTCGTGGCCGGCCACTCGCCCGGCGCCCAATTCCGGTATCTCGCCGTAATCGAGCGCGCCGATTTCGCAGCCAAACCGCGCCACGCCCCCCAGGCCCGACCCGGTGACCACCGCCAGCCGGACTCCGGGCGTCTCGCCAAAACGCCCGCGCAAGGGCGCCAGGGCGCGCTCCAGCGCGGCCGCCTCCGCGGCGCGCCGCTTGGCCAACGCCGGGCCTGGTGCGGCGGATCTCATTGTCATCCCAGGGGGCGCTTGATGAAAGTGTCGATAATATAGATCGACCAGCTGGACAGCAGATACTCGAGCAGCACCAGTAGGGTCAGCGTGAAGACGACAGCCTGGGTCGTGGCCCGGCCGACTCCCTCGGCGCCGCCCCGGGCTTTAAAACCGAAGTAGCAGCCGCATAAACCCATGGCCGCGCCGAAAAAGAAAGTTTTCAGGAAGCCGGTGATGAAATCGGTGAATTCCAGGTACCGCACGGTGATGGCCCAGTAATAACGGAATGGAATCCCCAGGTTGTAGTGACCCATGATCATGCCGCCCGTCAGGCCGACGACGTCGCCGTAGAGCGTGATGACCGGCAGCATGATGGTCGCGGCGATGACGCGCGGAACGATCAGGTAGGCGCGCGGGTCGACGTCGAGCACTTCCATCGCGTCGATCTGTTCGGTGACCCGCATCGTGCCCAGTTCGGCGGCGATCGAAGCGGCCGTGCGCGCCCCGACGACCAGCGCCGTGAAAATCGGGATCATGATCTGGGTCAGGCCCTTCGCGGCTCCCGCCGCCGCATATTGCGTGGCGTTGATGTCGGCAAGCTGATATCCGGCCTGAAGCACGATGACCATGCCGACAAAGAGCGCCGTCAGCATTGCGATCGGCATCGCCTTGTTGCCCAGGTAAAAAGCCTGCTCGATGATCAGGCGCAACCGCCACGGCGGCCGCAGGCATTGAGCGATCGTCTGGATGACGTAACTGGCGAATCCGCCGACCTCGAGCAGTATGCGGGTCTGCTTTCTGCCATACCACTCGATGGCGCGAATCAGCGGCACGGGCGTCGACTCCTGGCTTTGCGCCGGGGCGCGTCTTGGGCCGCGGCCGGTTCCCGCCGCCGCCCGCGCGGGGCATCGCCATCGTCGCCGGTGGGCCGGATCCGCCGCGCACCACCAGTAAAGCATTTCCGCGCGCCGCCGTCGAAAAAAATCGGCCGTCGCGCCAGGCGCGAGCCCGCGCCATCGCGCGTTGGTTCCGCTCTCAACTGTAGCGGCGATGGATTTGGTGGATCGACATGATGCTCTGGCTGACTTCGAACATCATCCGCACCATGTCCTGAAGGTGCTGATAATTGGGATCCTCGGGCGATGCGCGCAGGGCGATCAATTGCAGGCGCCCCTGCACCGCCGACAGCGGCTGGCTGAGTTCGTGCAGGCGTTCGCGGGTTTCGTGGGCCAGTCGGGCCACGTCGAAGCGACTCTGCTCGAACTGCTCGAGTTCGGCCAGCCGCGTAAACAGTTCAAGCCGCCAGAAGAGAAACTCCTCCGGATCCTCGCGCGAGACCAGGTCGCGCATCCCGGCGTCGGCCAGGCGGCGGCGCAGCTCATGCGACACGTTTTCCGCCGCCAGGCCCAGCAGGATGGCATGGGGCTGCGTCTCCTGCAGCAGATTGCGGACCCGGCGGGCAAAGTCGATCATCTCTTCCACAGCCGCGCCGGTCAGATCCACCAGCACCAGCAGGAGGGTGTGCGAACGGCAGTAGTGGGCGATATCATCAAGGGCGGCGGCGCGCAGCACCACAACTCCTCGGTTGGTCAGATCGCCATTCCACGGCAGCTCGCCCTGTCCTCGCGTCTGCGGTGAGACATACAGCATGTAGTGAATCATCCCGTGCGTCTCCTTGTGCTTCGCGCCCGCGCTTCCGTGCGGTCGGAGTCCGGTCGGCTCCCGCCTTGCGAATCCCGGTCGGCCCGGTGTCGCCTGCCGTCACGGCCGACCGCGAAAAAAAACATTTTCCCCCGCCAACCCTTTGTTCCATAATTGCTTATCGTCAGGCAAACATGTTTACAATAAGGCCCTTTCGGAGGCAATACGAAATATCTCGCCTTCGGGGATCGCACCGATGAGGAGGGTGAAGCATGGCGAGGCGCGCGGCGCCCGAAAAGGCGTCGTCGCAGGCGGCGTGCCATTACGGCGTTTCCGCGGGTGGCTTGCGCCGCCAACGGGTTCCGGATCGCTCCACGGTGGCGTCACACGCGGCCGGAAGGATCCGCCGCCCGGAGCCGAAAGGAATTTAAGTCGTGTCTTATTAAGGCTTGACGGTCAAGCCGCTATCTATTAAAAATGGTCCTGAGTGGCTGGATGATCTCATCTTCGCGACACACATTTTGTTTCCTGACGGCCACCTGCGGAAAATCGGTTTACGCTCGGATCCACCCTTTGGGTGATGCGATCGTTGCACACTCGTAGTCCATATCGAGAGAGGTTAACCTCATGAATTCCAGGGAGCAACGGCTCCGGATGCTGATTGGCGTGTTCGTCCTGACCGCGGCGCTGCTGGTCGGCGCGGCCCCGGCCCGGGCCCAATCCACCGGCGAAAGATACTATTCCGTCGTGATTCTACAGGGCAAATCTCAGGCGGAAGCCGAGCAAGGCCAGCGTATTCTCGAAGGCTGGATCAGCCCCGTTTTTACCCAGGCGGAAAACGGCCTCTACGATGTGCTCTACGGAAAATTCGCCACCGATGCCGAAGCCGTCGGCGCCCGCCAGCAACTCGACCGCCAGGGCATTTTCACCCGCGGCATCAAGGCCACGCTGGTCGCGCAACCTCCCGCCGTCTCCGCTCCGGCCCCTGCCGCCGCCCAGCGTTGGACCGTCGTCGTCCAGCCTTTCAATGACTGGAACCAGGCACGCGAACTGGCCGACCGCCTGCGTGCCGAAGGCTATAGCCCCGTCAACATCACCCGCGTGGGCCGCAGCTACGAAGTCACGGTGGGCGACTACACGCTCGACGAGGCGACGACCACCCTGGGTAGATTCCGCAACGACAATTTCCTGATGGCGCGGCTCCAGCAGGCCAGCGCCGCCGCCCCCCAGCCCGCCCCGGCCGTTCCGACCGCGCCGGCCCAGGCGACTCCGCCCCCCATCGCCGAGGCTCAGCAATTGCTGCCCGGCGACCTGCTCGACGACTTCAAGAAGCTCTCCCCCCAACAGCAGAAGGAACTGCTCAACCAGGTGATGCTTCAGGGCGAACTGCGCCAGGGCAATCCGCTGGTTTCGGAAATCATCGACATTCAGAAAAACCTTAAAACACTCGATAGTCAGGTCCAGACGCTTCTCAAGACCCTTAAGGACGAGAGAACCTCCGAAACCCTGATCCTCACCGAGCTTAACAACCTCGAAAAGGATGCCGAAAACCAGGCCCGCTCGGGAGCTTATGACCAGGCCATCCTCAACTTGACCAAGGTGCTCGACATCGACAAGGACAATCGCTACGGCCACCGCCTGCACGCGCAGAGCCGCATCACGGCATGGAAGGCCAAACTGAGCGGCGAGAGCTACCCCGGCCAGTCCGAAGATAAGGATCGCACCTATCAGGCCAACAAACGGGCGGCCGATGAATTGGCCAAGAGCCAGTCGATTCAGGATCTCCAGGATGCCATCCAATACTGGATTAACTCCAAGCAACTGGATCCGGTCAAGTATGGCAGCGCCGCCGACAATGCCATCCGCGACCTTAAGGTCCGGATCGACAGCATCAACCAGCGCGAAGCCAAGGCCCAGGCCGACGCCCGCCAACTGACCCAATACATGCTGCTTGGCCTGGGCGTCGGACTCGTTCTCGTCGTCTTGCTGGTCATCTGGATCTGGGCGCGCGGCCGCAAACGCCATGCCGAACTGATGCGCAAAGTCCAGGAAATCACCTCGATCCGCCCGATGCGCGAGATCACCGGCGGCGGCGGCGCGGCCGTCCTCCCAGCGGCCGGCGCGGCCCCGGATTCGACCGAGTCCGACATCTTCACCCCGCGCGTCCCCGGCAAGACCGCCGCGGTGCTCGATCCGCTGGGCGGTCTGGCCGAAGCCGAGGCCGAGGAAAAGAAAGCCCCCCGCAAGCCCGATAAGAAGGAAGCCCGGAAGGAAGCAAAAAAAGAGGCGAAGAAACCCGAACCGGTCGCGGCCAAAGTGTCCGCCACAGCCGACATCGATTCGCTGTTCGGCGGCGGCGAACCGGCGGCCGAGGAAAGCGAGGAAACTCGCAAGATCGCCACGCCGGTCGACGACATGGGTTTCGACGACATCTTCGGCTCAAGCGACAAAACTCCCGAGGCGACTACGGTTGAAAGCGCACCCATGGCCGCCGCCGCCGACCCCTTCAGCAGCCTGTTCGGCGGCTCGAAAACCGACGAATCCGCCCCGGCCGAGGAGGAATCCGCCCCGCGCGAAAAACCCGCCCCCATCGCCGAGCGCCCCGCGCCCAAGGCCAAGGCTCCCGTTGCCGAACCCGAAGAAGTCGAAACCTCGCCGATCTCCTTCGACGACCTGCTTTCGGTGGGCAGCGCCCGCGGCGAGCAAACCGAATCCGTGTCGCCCACCGCCACCTCCGAAGACCTTCTGTCCATGTTCGACACGGCCATCGAAGACACGGGCGCCTCTCAGCCCGCCGGCAAAACACCCGCCGCCGCACCCGAGGATCGGCTCAAGGAAAGCCCCTTCGAATCGTTGTTTGGCGGCGCCGGCGAATCCGCCGAGGGTCCTTCGCCCGAGGACGAAGACACCGAAATCCCCGCCATCAAGCTCGACATGCCCGACTTCACCGACTCGTCCCACGGCAAGGAGCCGTCGTCCGATGACGAGAAAACGGCGCCCTCGTTCGATTTGCCGACCTTTAATTTCGACGACGTGTCCGGCGCGACGCCCCCGTCCGAAGTGATGGTGGAGACGGCCGTCGGCTGCAACCTGGATTTCGAGGCCGACGCCGTCGGGCAGAAACCGAGCGGCTGGGAAGGCGACTACCCGTTCGCCCGCCTCGAAGTGCAGTCCGAAACCCCGCCCAAGGGATCGCACCAGTATTTGCGCTTCGTCAAGCGCGAGGGCGTCGGCAAAGCGCTCTACACGTGCCGGTTCCCCGGCATCGGCGGCAAGGTCGGCATCGAGTTCGACATGCGCTGCAACGACAAGAACAAGTTCCTGCTGGGCTTCTATTTCGAACGCGACGGCGACTTCCAGCAGTCGATCCACACGAAGATCCTGCGCAGCGAAGCCCAGACCACGCCGACGATTCACATGCAAGGAGAATCGGCCCCCTACCTACTCGGTTCGTGGGCCCACATCAAGTATATCGTCGATCTTGGCGAGGGAACGCTCAACGGCTACATCGACAGCACCCACGTCGCCCGCGACCTTAAGCTCATCAACAACCCCGAATTGCTCAACACCCTTTCAATCCGCGACAACATCAACACGACCGGAGAACTGTTGCTCGATAACATCAAGGTTTACGCCATCAAGTGAAACTCGCCTGGCGCCACCCTTGGAACCTGACTCCCAGGGACGCCCGGCAGCTTCAAATCGACGCCCGCCGCCGGGTGATCCTCGCGGATGATCCGGCGGCTTTCGTTTTGCCCGCGCGGATCGTCGCCGCCGACGTCGGCTACGATCGCCCCTCCAACCTCTGCTTCGCTTCGATTGTCGGCTGGAGTGTCGCTCAGGGAGGAGAAACCGGCCACTGGACGCACGTCCAGCCCGCTACCTTTCCTTACGTGCCCGGGCTGCTTTCTTTTCGCGAGATCCCCGCCCTGCTCCCCTTGATCCGCCGCCTTCCATTCCGACCCGATTTGGTGATCTGCGACGGCCATGGCCACGCGCATCCTCGCCGATTCGGCCTGGCTTCGCACCTGGGGGTGCTTCTGGACTGCCTGTCCCTGGGCTGGGCCAAGACGCGCCTGGTCGGCACGAGCGGCGACGTTCCTCCCGAAGCAGGCGCGGCCGCGCCGCTCATGGACGGCAATGAGCAGATCGGCTGGGTATTCCGGTCGCGCTCCGGAGCGCGGCCCACCTACGTCTCGCCCGGTCACCGCATGTCGATGGCGCGTGCGCTGGAACTGGCACGGGCGCTCCGCGGGCCTTATCGCCTGTGCGACCCGGCCCGCCACGCCCATCAACTGACCCGGTTGTTGCTGGCCGAACACCGACGGCTATCGCCGACTGGTCGCCCAGACCTGAATCAACCGACGGCCTAGTCGACTGACCACGCAGACCTGACACACCGGTTAGTCATTAGCCTCGCGATTCATCGCGGGGTGGCGGCGTAAATGAAAGGAATCGAAACCGTCCGGTATTATCCGTTTATTTGGGTGAGGTAAAGCGCTGGGCGTCGAAAGCCCTTATCCCACTTCGCGCACTTCTGCCCCTGGCTGAAGCAGCTTGCAGGCGTCTTCGGGCGCGTATGGATTGATATAAAATCCCGTTCCCCACTCGAATCCCGCCTGGCGGGTCAGCTTGGGTATGATTTCCATGTGCCAGTGATAATAAGCGTTGGTTCCCTCGCGCAACGGCGTCGTGTGAAGCATCCAGTTGAACGGCGGGTCGTCCAGGCTCTCCTTGAGGCGCGCCATCGTCTCGCGTAGCACCTTGGCCAGGTCGACCACCTCGTTCTTCTGGATATCATGGAAAAACGAATCGTGCTCTTTCGGCAGTATCCAGCACTCGAAGGGGAACCGCGAGGCGTATGGCAGGAAGGCGATGAAATGCTCGCTCTCGGCGACCACCCGCGCGCCGTCCTTCTTCTCCTGGCTGATCATGTCGCAGTAGACGCACCGTTCCTTGTAGTCGAAGTACCGCTGGGCGCCGTCGAGTTCCTCCTGCACGCGCTTCGGAATAATCGGCATCGCGATGATCTGCGAGTGCGGGTGCTCCAACGAGGCGCCCGCTTCGCGCAGATGATTTTTGAAGATCATCACGTATTCCAGGCGCGGATCCTTGCGCATTTCGATCGTCCGGTCCCGATAAGCCCAGATGATTTCCTCGACCTGGTGGGGATCCATTTCGCCCACGTGCGCATTGTGGTCGGGCGTTTCGATCACGACCTCGTGCACGCCCATGCCGTTGATCCGGTCATACATCCCGTCGCCCGAGCGCTTGACGGGTTCATTGCTGACCAGCGCCGGAAACTTGTTGGGAACGACGCGCAGCCACCAGTCGGGACTGTTGTGCTGGGAGCCCTGCGGACGGTAGGCCAGCACCTCGGGGGGGGTATGCGATTCGTTGCCGGCGCAAAAAGGGCAGAAACCCTCGCGCCGGGTGGATTTTTCAATCACGAACGCGGCCGGCCGTTTCGCGCGCTCGGTGGCGATGATGACCCAACGCCCGGTGACGGGATCCTTCCTGAATTCCGGCATAAATTCTGTAGCCTCCGTCCATCTCCCCGCCGCGCCGACACGAAACCAGTGAATCTTCACATACGAATTGCCGGAAGACTCTGGCCTATGCTCGTAATCGTGCTTGTGCTCAACATTTATTCTCCCGTCATTTCCCGCTCAAGGCACCACAAGGGTGACTCGCCATCGTGACTCCGCCCCCCGCCGGAATCGGCATCATCCCGGCACGCGCCATTCCATTAAAAAATCGGGAACTTGGACTGTCAAACGGTATTTTAAATATAATCTTACATTATTCTCATCTATTCCCGACAAACGGCAGGTTCCCCCATGGCGAGTCTCGCCCCGCGCCGTTCTCCCAAGGATGCGTGTGTGATTAATTGCCGCGCCGCGTGAGATTCGAGGCAGGTTTCACGGCGCTGGCCGCCTGCGTTCCCGTCACCGCCCGGCGTAGCGTCGCCGCCGCGCCGGCGGAGACCGGCTTGGCCTCCTGCAGATCAGGATCGCCCGCCGGATTGCCTTCGGCGTGGAATCGGAAGTCGACCGTCTCGACCACGCCATGATCGCCCGCCACAAGGCGCTCGGCCAGGGCCAGGCTGGGGCGCCGGCTCGGTTGGGCGGCGTCATCCGCCTCGGCGACGCGATTGGCCGACTTGACGCGGAAGGTCAGCGAATGCGTCGTCACGAGTTGAGCGAAGGGATCGACCGTGGTTAGCCGGTCATAAAGCGGCAGCCCCTCCCAGATCATTTCGTCCAGGATGAAGTCGGAAAGATTATCCCAACGCGCGGGTTCCAACGGGTTGACCGGCGTCAGCAGGACGGATTGGTTGGTGGGCAGACTCGGGTGAATCGACTTCGGATCGGCACTCGGTCCCAGCCGGCGCGATTCGAAAATCCGCGCCAGCAATTTGCTGTTCATCCCTGGCAGCGTGGCCAGCACGACGACCGGGGCCGTGTTGAGGTTGATGCGCCCGTATGTCACGTCGGCCGAAGATACCCCGATGCGCCAGCGGCGCTGGCGGCCCAGTTCGCGGTGAACCTGATCGACCGGCGCGACGCCGACGACATCCCCGCCAGCTTCGACTGGGAGGGGGTCACGTATTATGGTCAGGAACGCGTCCCCCACATCAATGAA
>JAMCWS010000305.1:0-401 GCA_023480605.1 bacterium | reverse complement strand
GGCGCGTGCCGGGATGATGCCGATTCCGGCGGGGGGCGGAGTCACGATGGCGGAGGATGCGGTGGCTCCGGCCGCTTCCGCGTCATCGATCGCCGTGGATTCGGCGGCCGTTTCGCGCAGGCGCGCGCCGATCCGGAAGCAATCGACCAGCCGCACGTCCAAATTATTGTCGTCGGCGGCCGTCAGCGCCGGCAGGGCCCACGGATGGTCGTTCAGGTCGGATTCGGTCGCCGCCTCGGGATCCACCCAGGCGGTGCTGACCAGCATCACGTCGAGCGGACTGCGCAAGCCCTGGTTCCGGCATCCCGCCTGCACGGCGAAGGCCTGCGTCATGGGCGATTCGGCCGCGTTCCGCTTCGTCGACGACGAGTTCCCGCTCCCCCCCGATGTCTCCTCGGCGT
>JAMCWS010000208.1 GCA_023480605.1 bacterium | reverse complement strand
CCTCCCACGGGCGCGGTTTGTCGGTGTTGATCCGTTCGAGGTAATTATCGACCTCCGGATCTTCCGTGGGCAGATCGATGCGGCAGCGTTCCGAAAGGTTGCGGATGTATTTCCACCGGTCGGTCCGCACCGTGCGCACCGGGTCGTAAATCTCGTGGAAGTTGAACTCGGCGAAGATTTCCTTGCGCGGCTCATACTGCCCGCCGCGCAAGAAGGGCGCGAAGCTGCGGCCCTGGATCGGAGGCGCCGCCTGCGCTTCGGCCTTGGCGCCCGCCAGGTCGAGCACCGACGGCAACCAGTCGACGCTGCTCATCAGGTGATCGCATTTCGTACCCGTCTTGATCACGCCCGGCCAGCGCATGATGAGCGCCGTCATGATGCCGGCGTCATACATCGTCCCCTTGCCGCGGATGAACGAGATGCCGTGATCGGTGTTGAAGATGACCAGGGTGTTCTTGTCCAGGCCGGTTTCGCGCAGGGCGTCGAGAACCTTGCCGATGCACTCGTCCATGAAGGTGACCGAACCGTAGAAATCGGCCAGGTCCTTGCGCACCCGCGCGTTGTCGGGCAGCCAGCCGGGCACGGTGAGCTTGGCCGGATCGTAGCGGCCCAGGTATTCGGGCCGGTTCCACGGGGCATGGGTTTCGTAGAAACCGGCGTTGAGGTAAAACGGCCCCTCCTGCGCGCCGCGCTTCTTGAGAAACTCGACGATGTTGTTGCAGACATAGTCGCAATACCAGTATTTGACGCCGCGCCACTCACCGACCAATTCGCCGTAATGCAGGTCCTCAATGCGATGGCGTTCGTGCTGAAAGCCGGCGTGGAAGGTCTTGTAGCCGGCCTCGTTGAGGTAATCGACCACCGTGCGCTCCTCCAGCGGCAGCGACCACCCCTGGTTGACCAGCCCCATGAGGCCGTTGCTGTGGGCGTAGCGCCCCGTCATCAGCGTGCCGCGGCCGGGACTGCAACAGGCCGATGCCTGGAAGTGGTTGGTGAAAAGGACGCCTTCGGCCGCCAGGCGGTCCAGGTTGGGGGTGCGCACGTCGGGGTGGCCCAGGGCGTGGGTCGTGCGCCCGAAGTCATGGGGCACGATGTGAAGGATATTGGGGCGGCCGGCCCCTTTGCTCCCTGCCCCCTGGATTTGTTCCGCGGCCCGGGCCGCGTCCGCTCCGCCCGCGCCGAGGGCGCCCGCGGCGACCAGGGCGGTGGCCGTCAGGGCGCCGTCTCTCAGGAAAGTGCGTCGATCCATCTCAATTCCTCCCGATTGTCAATATTATTCATTGGCTTATTATATTATTAGATTATCGGCCGCCGGCGCCGGCGCCCCCGCCCGGAACATAGCGGCGGTCCTGGGCGGGACGATAGACGAATTCATAGGCGCCGCGGAAGGGATCGGCCGTCTCCCGCATCCAGCCGTCGACGCGCCCGCGCAGGTCCTCGAGCGTCCCGGCGTGCGCCGGGTCCCCGGCCAGGTTGCGCAGTTCGTTCGGGTCTTCGGCAAGGTCGTATAACTCTTCCCACGGGCGGGGTTTGTCCGAGTTGCCGCGCGCGTAGTAGTTGTTGTTGCGCGGTCCCTCGTCGGGCAGGTAATAGCGGCTGCGCTCGGTCAGATTGCGGATATATTTGTAGCGGTCGGTGCGCACGACGCGCATCGGATCGAAGATCTCGTGGAAGTTGTATTCGGCGAAAATTTCACGGCGCGGCTTGTATTGACCGCCGCGCAGCAGCGGGGCGAAGCTGCGCCCCTGGATCACCGGCGCCGCGGGCAGCCCCGCCAGCTCCAGCACCGAAGGCAACAGGTCGACGCTGCTCATGAGGTGGCCGCACTTCGTGCCGGACTTGATGACCCCCGGCCAGCGCATGACAAGGGCCGTCTCGATCCCCGGGTCATACATCGTCGCCTTGGCGCGCGGCATGTCGATGCCGTGGTCGGTGTTGAAGACAACCAGCGTGTGTTCCTCGAGCCCTTTCTCGCGCAGCGCCGTCAGCAGCCGCCCCAGTTGCTCGTCCATGAACTCGGCCGCGCCGTAGATGAGGGCCAGTTGCCTGCGGACGTCGGGAACGTCGGGCAGCCAGCCCGGCACGGTGAGTTTGGCCGGATCGTAACGCCCCTGGTATTCGGGCCGGTCCCACGGGGCGTGCACTTCGAAGAAACCGGCGTTGATGTAAAACGGGCGGCCGCCGTCGCGCAGCCTGTCGAGCGCGCCGATTATGTGATCCACCACATAATCGGTGTACCAATACTGCCGGCCGCGGTTTTCGGCCAGCAGTTCCCGGTAGCGGCATGCCTGCCAATTTTCGCGCTCGTGCTGGAAGCCGATGTGCGCGGTGTGATAACCGGCGTCGTTGAGATAGTCGACGATCGTCCGCTCCCCGGCCGGCAGATACCAGCCGAAATTGATCAGTCCCATAAGGCCGTTGGTGTGGGCGTAGCGGCCCGTCATGATCGTGCCGCGTCCGGGACTGCAACAGGCCGAGGCCTGAAAATGACTGGTGAAGAGCACGCCCTCGGCCGCCAGGCGATCCAGGTTGGGCGTGCGCACGTCACGGTTGCCCAGGCAGGCGAGCGTCCGGCCGAAGTCATGAGGGACAAGCTGGATGATGTTGGGCCGAATCCGTCCTGACGCGTTACCGCCGGCCTCGATCGGCGCCGTTCCGGCGCAGCCGATTCGAAGGTTTCCTTCATATACCCCGGCCAGCAAGGCGGCGGTCGTCAGCGTGCTATCCCTGCAAAATCGGCGTCGATTCACGGATATCTTCCCTCTCGGCGCGGGCGGATGAATTGCCTTGAGGCATTACGATAGTCCGTGGAACTTTTGAAGTCAATTATGTTCGGTAAGCACGAAGTGGTCGCGCTTTATGCAAGGCAACGTTATAAGCACATGCTTGCGGTTCACGAAAAGCCCAATTTGTGGGAAAATTTGTCCAAATACGCTGCGCTATTTATGTCGCCGGTTATGGCAATGCGTCGTCGATCCATGAGCGGGCGAGATCGTTGGTTCCGCCATCGTGGCCGCGCCGCCCGCCGTGACCGCCGAGGGTCTCCTTAACGGGCATTGTTTTCGGCGATGTTGCGGACGAAATTCCGATAGAATTCCGCCGTATCGTCGTTATGGCTGTCGAAAAAAACGCCGAACATACACGAAATTTCAATGCTATCGGGATCCGTACGTTTACGGTCGATCCAAATGATACGGCCGGTGAGCTTGATCATTTTGTGTTCGCCGGGGTCTTCGAACGACAAACGCGCGTAACGGACGCCCGCCAAAAGTTTGCGGCATAACCAATCAGGCATCTTTTCGACCCATAACTTCATGCCACGACCCGAGATATCCATCGTTGTGCCATCCAGACATGCCGGTTTGAATGTATCTTCCGGGATGATAATCTGGATGTCCACGTGAGCGCGATACGTAAAACGCGGCATGGCACGCCGCTCGACAATGACGGTGGATTCGCCCGTTTTTTGATCCGGATTCTGTTCGGCTTCCATTCGCCGCCTCCTTCTTTACGTCCTGTAATAAATTACGGATTGTTAGGCATTGACTTTCGCGTTGAATTCGGGCGGCAATAAATGACGAGGTATATCGAACACGTCGTCCAGTCGAGATACGACCCGCCGTAGATCGCTCATTTTCAAACTCAGTGCTCTCGCGCAAGGCATGACCTGGATGGTTGCCCACGAATAGGGAGGACCCATCAGACCAAGTGTATTCGCGATCATGTTCGCCAGGGAAACGATGGCGTTGAAAGCATCAATATCGGAACGGCGCCAGTGGCACAAACAGTATTTGTGGTGGAGCAATACGGAATTGGCGACCATTTCGGGCAATCCCCATTTTTCCAGGAGGCGCGCCCCGATGGTCGCGTGGCGCAGCGACGGGCAGATCCGGGATTCCGATTGATGAAAGCGCCTCGCGCCGCATTGAACCTCCTCGAACAATTTTTGAAAATAATCCGGATATTTAAAATAGACAACCAGTTTGCCGATGTCATGAAGCATCCCGGCAAGAAATGCCTCTTCCTGGCAAGCTATGTGATGACTTTCCGCCAGCGTATAACTGATGATTCCCACGGCGATGGCATGATCCCACAGTTTGCGCACCGCCGGATTACGGTTTTCATAAAGGCGGCCGACCGCGGCGGTCAAAATAAGATTATATAATCGCTTGCGTCCGAGCCATGCGATGGCGTCAGCCAGGTTGCGCAACGGCACGCGTCCGGCATAGAGCGACGAATTGGCCACTTTCAGAATCCGTGGCCCCAACATCAATTTGTCATCCTGTATCAGCGCCGCCTCCAGTTGCGCGTTCGACAGACTCGGATCCTTCAGACGATCGATCGCCTCGATCGCCGCCTGTGACAGTATCGGGAAATCACGATCGCTCACGCATGGTTGTTCGGACACATACATACTAGTCACCTTGAAGCCATGCAACAACACTACGCCAAAACGTCGAGGAGCAGACCGCGCAAGATAACCGACAGTTCAAGTTCGTTCCATGCCTTGTCCAGTGGCATTTCATGATCGATGTTCATCGTTTTCGGATCGATAAAAGAGACCATGATGCGACCGGTGAATCGGCAGACATAAAAGCGGATGAAATACTTCGCCGAACGCGATGCCGATTGGGCGGACGACGAACCCACCAATGAGGGTATGCGCTTCGCGCCGGGCAGTCCTTTGATACCCATCAAGCGGCGCGTCGAAGCACGCGCCGGATCGTAAACCGTCGGACGCGGATTGCCGGAAGGTAATGGCAATAAAATAACTTTATCCATGGCGCGTCCCGCCGATCAGTCGATGCGCGAAAAGCGCTGCCTAGTAGATCGACGGTTGACGGGACATGGGGTATCCACAAAAACCCCGATGAAGGGCTTCAAAAAACCTGAGTATCCGGAGAGATTCTATCAGGGACTATGCGACGGGCGGACGTCCAGCGTGGTCAGGCCTTCCCGAATCGCATATTTGGTCAATTCGGCAACGCCCCTGACCTGAAGTTTCCGTATGATCTGTTGACGATATGTTTCGATCGTTTTAATCGATACTTTGAGAATCGAAGCAATGCCTTTGGTCGTGTCGCCTTCCGCGATGAGTTGAAGCACTTCGCGTTCGCGCGGCGTCAGCGGCGAGGCGATGCGACGCCGTCCCGCCGGCATATTGGCGCGAAAGTCTTCGACCAGCACGCCGGCGACGCGCGGACTCAGGTAGGTTCGGCCGGATTTGACGATTTGGATGGCCTGGACCAATTCATCGAAGGACGAATCCTTGAAAACATAGCCATCGATTCCGGCGTCGATCATGTAAGCCACGTAATGCTCGTCGACGTGCATGGAAAGCGCGATAATTTTGATGCCTTTGTTGTGGGTATGAATCTGACGCGTGGCTTCGATGCCGTTCATGCCCGGCATGACAATGTCCATGATGACGATGTCGGGCTTCAGACGGCGGCTGAGTTCGATGGCGTCTCGTCCGTCATCAGCCTCGCCGATAATTTCAATCCCCCCATGTTTGTCGAGCACGCGGCGAAGCAAATCCCTGATGATTTGATGATCATCGACCACCAACAGTGTCGTTTTGTTGCCCATGGCTTAGTACCTCCTGAAAATCGCTTACCACCACATAATATTGGAGTTTGCAGCGTCCTCAGTGTACTCACCGTTTTGCCAGTTAAGACAACTAACCAATCGCTTACCTTGCCGCTCGTTTGTTCTCCCTCTGGTTGTTTTAGATTCCGCGCTGAAAATTCATCTGTTCTCTTTCTATTACACCCTCCCATGCACGGGTGCAATAAATAAATTACAACGGGTGCAATAAATATTTATACCAGGCGGCGGTCGGCCAGCTCGCGGATGGCCGTTTCGGTGCGGTCGACGGCCCGCTGGGTGCGGACCCATTCGATCAGTTCGGTCAGGCCGTCTTCGTAGGCGATCGTGGGTTCGTAGCCCAGCAGGGCGCGGGCGCGGGTGATGTCGGCGTAGCAGTGGCGGATGTCGCCGGCGCGGAAGCGATGCTCGATCGCCGGTTGCAGGGCGGGGTCGTCGCGGCGCTCGGGATGGAGTCGTTCCAGCAGCATCCGGGCCACCTGGAGGATGGTGATCGCCCGGCCCGTGCCGACGTTGATCGCGCGGCCGTCGGCTTCGGGGCGTTCCATGGCCAGCAGGTTGGCGCGGGCGATGTCGCGCACGTGGGTGAAGTCGCGCGACTGGCCGCCGTCCTCGAAGATCGCCGGCCCCCGCCCGTTGAGATAGCGGGCGCAGAAGATCGCCGCCACGCCGGTGTAAGGATTCGACAGGGCCTGGCGCGGGCCGTAAACGTTGAAGTAACGCAGCGCCACGGCCGGAATGCCGTATGCGCGTCCGACGGTCAGGAACATCTCCTCCTGATCGCGCTTGTTGACGGCGTAGATCGAGGTCGGCTCGATCGGCTTGGTTTCGGGGCAGGGAACGGGGCGGGCGGCGCGGTCCGTGCCGGGGACGATCATTTCCCAGCGGCCGGCGCGCAGTTGCGCCTCGCCGCGCGGCTGGGGGATGACGACCTTCCCGTCGGCGGGATCGACGTATTGCCCCTCGCCGTAGATCGACATCGAACTGGCGACGATCATTTTGCGGATGTGATCGCGGTGGCGGTTGACAATCAGGTCGAGTAGGTTGGCCGTCCCCACGGTGTTGATTTCGCAATAGCGGCGGATCTCATACATCGACTGCGCCACGCCGACGGCCGCCGCCTCGTGAAAGACCACCTCCACCCCTTCGAGGGCGCGGCCGAGCGCCGCGGCGTCGCGCACGTCGCCCGGCACGAACTCGGCCGCGGGATTGAAATACTCGGGCGGGCGGCCGCCCCGCTCGCCGTGCACCTGCGGATCGAGATTGTCGAAGACGCGCACCCGATGGCCGCGTTCGACGAGCAGGTCGACGATGTGGGAGCCGATGAAGCCGGCCCCGCCGGTGACGAGGATCGTGCTGGAACACATGGGGCGGCACTTTCGCTGACGGCATTCAGGCACAAATGGAAACCGGCCGCAACGCCTGGCGTCCGGCCGGTTCACGCACTGGACTCAACGCGAGCCTTGCCGGCCGGCGCGGTTACTTCGTTTCGGCATTTTCGGCTGGCGGCGCCGCGGGGGCCTGCGCCGCGGGGGAATCGGGCTTGGCCAGGCCCGCCGGCACCTTGACCACCCGCGCAAACGCGTCGGTTTTTTCAATCTTGGAGGCGGCGCGGATTTTGTCGACCGCTTTTTGGGCGTTCTTCACGAAATTCTGCTGCATCAGGATCTGGCGGATCTCGTCCTTCGCGTCATCGTATTTGATCTTCTCGGGGTTCTTGTGGCCGGTGACCTTGATGACCTGATAGCCATAGGGGGTTTCGACGACGGGGCTGACCTCGTCCACCTTCAGCTTCCAGGCGGCTTCCTCGAACTCCTTGGGAGCCTGGCCGCGCGCGCTGTAACCCAGCTTGCCGCCCGAGGCCGCCGAGGCCTTGTCGGTGGATACTTCCTGGGCCACCTTGGCGAAGTCCTCGCCGCCCTTGATGCGCGCCAGCGCCTCGTCGGCCTTCTTTTTGCATGCGGCCTTTTCCTCGGCGCTCGGAGGCGCGGCGTGGGGATTGCCGGCGTCGGTCGAGAATCCGATCAGGATGTGCTGCGTTTCGATCTCCTCGGGCGTTTCGCTGTGCTGCGCGTGGAATTTTTTCATCTCCTCCGCGGTCGGTTCGAGTGACCCGACCTGGTCGCGGACAACGGCAAAACTGGCCAGTTGCTGGCGCAACTGCCCTTCGATGGAGTCCTGGGTTCTTCCGCTTTTCTTGATTTCCTCGTCCAAATCCATGCCGCTCTTTTTATACATGGCCCGCAGCGTCACAAGTTCCTTGTCGACCGCCTCGTCGCTGATCTTGGGCATCTCTTTGTCGAGCGCTTGCTTGAAGAGCGTCTGGTCGATGAGTTGTTCGGGAGCGGTGGCGGCGATTTCGCGGTGCATGGCCTCCACCGTTTCGGGGGTGACCGGCATGCCCTGCCTCGCCATCATATTGATCTGTTTGCTGATCCGCTCGCTCAGGAACGAGGCGTAGATGCTCTTGGTTATCTTCTGACCGTTGATGATCACGATGACGGGATTGTCGGCGGGATTCGGGGCAGTCGCGGCGCCGGCGGCGGGCGCGGCGGGTTGAGCCCAGCCGGCGTCTGTGGCGAATGCAAAAGCCAGGGCAACAACGAAAATTGACCTGGTGATCTTGGTAAAAACCATCGGTTTATGGCCTTTCATTTATTGGTCGATGTCGCAGGATTTTCCTGTGGGTGGGTCCCCGGATAGTCCATCTCCCGATCATCTCTCACTCGCCGGCGAAAAACCACTGGTATTTTGACGCCCTCGCGCGAGCCTTGATTCGTCATCGAAACGGTAAGATTCCAACCACCAAGATGGCGATTCCCAATCTCAACCGTCACCCGCCCAAAGGAATCCTGATGCCTCGAATCGCTTTCATGCATCTGATTTATTTCACCTTGGTGTCTGTCGGACCCTCGGGTCCGCGGCGGCTTGGTGGTTCAATCAAATTGTACAACGGCTGAAGGTTCATGGGCGCGAGGCGCGGGAATCACCGCTCCCCGCCTCAGCCGTGTAAATCCCGTTGTCATGATTCCCGGTTCCCCCGTATGATGGGGCCCGGCCACCCAATACAACGCGGCCCTCGCGCTCGCGGACAATTATAAACCGCGGCACGGTTGCCCGCGGCGTTTTCCCGGAGGCGATGGAAAACGGTTGCGCAAGAGGCAGCGACCACTATGGCGATGACGAGGTTTTGAATCATGGTTCGGCGACTGATGGCGATCCCGGTCTGTTTATTTCTGCTGGCCGCCGCCGGCCGTGTCGCGGCTCTCAATGTGCCGGGCACGACGCTCCTGGAATGGAATTTCAACCAGGACGGCAACCTTGAAGGCTGGGAAGCCAGCGGCGACGTGAGCGGCGTCGGCGTGGACGGCGGTTCGCTCGCGCTGGCGGTCGGCGCCGGGCCGGGCCGCATCGTCAGCCCCGTCATCAGCGCCAATCCTGCGGGCCTTATCGCCGAAATCCGGCTCAAAACCGCCGGCCAGGGCAACGGCGCATTCTATTACACCGACAAGTTGACGGGCGACTACGGCGGCTTCGAGCCGGACTGGGTCGCCAATTTCCACATTTCGACCGGCGCGGATTTCCAAACGCTCCAGATTTTCCCCTCGTGGGGCCAGTTGGGAACGATTGTCCGCATACGGTTCAACTTCCCCCCCTCGGCCGCGTTCCAGATCGACCGCATCCGGTTGCTGACCATTGGCGCCGTCCCCGGCGCGCCGGCCCCGGTCTGGGACTTCGGCTCGCCCGGCGAACCGGCCGCCTGGAGCGCCGGCGGCGGCGCAAGCGGCCTGACCGTCGAGGGCGGGCGCCTGCGCTTCGACGTCGGCGGCGACGAAGGCGAAGCGCTGTCGGGAGCGGTCCGTCACGACGCCACCACCGCCGATTTCGCGACCTTACGCCTCTCGACCACCGCCGGTCGCCTGGGCGTCGTCGAATGGTATTCGCTCGAGGGCGGACAGGGCGAACAATGGTTCAGCCCTCGGCCCGACGGCCTGATGCACACCTATAACATCGAACCCAACCAGGGGAGCTGGCGCGGAACGATCGTCGCGCTGGGGCTGCGGCTGGTCGATGCCCAGGGCGCTCATGCCGAACTGGATTCAGTTGCCATCGGCGCGGCGGCCGCCGGACCCGCCGACCCGCAAATCCTGGGATTCCCCCCGGCCGAGGGCCTTGCCCGCGCCGGGCGAGGGGCGCCGCTGTGCGCCGCCGTGCGCAACTGCGGCTCGCAGGCGCTCCAGCGGGCCGCCATCTCCCTCGCTTGGGAGCCGGCCGACGCCGTGCGGCTCGTCGACGGCGACACCACCCGGCCCCTCACGAAAACGGCCTTCGGCCTGCTGCCCGAGCGCGTCGTCTGGAACGCCGTGGCCGCTCGCGCCGGCGAGGTGCGCTTCACCGTCCGCGTGCGCGCGGCCAACGCGCCCGAGCAGACCCTTCAGCGAACGATCTCCTTCCCGCCGTCCCGGGCAAAGATGCCAAGGACCAGCCCGACGTTAAAACGACGCCCGCGCACCGGCCCGACGACACCGCCCTGCTGGAGAAGGCCAACCGGATCCTCGAGGACGATTTGAAGCAGCGCGCGGCGGCGAGCGCGGATGACGTCCTCCTGCCGACCATCCAGCCGTCGGAGGGCGTCCTCCTGCCGGCCGACGCCAAACCGTCGGCCGAGGTCAAATCGTCGAGCGACGCCAAACCGTCGGCCGAGGTCAAATCGTCGAGTGACGTCAAGCCGTCGGCC
>JAMCWS010000134.1 GCA_023480605.1 bacterium | reverse complement strand
AATTGAAATGCACGTGCCGCAATACGCCCCGTCGTTTCTCGGAAAGGTATTCGGCCGGCACGGGCCGACCGATGGCGTGGAGGTGCTGCGCACCCGGCTGGACAAGTTCCGCGATCTCGTCAAGCGAAACAACCAGGTTCTGGAGCTCATCGCCGACGCCGGCGAAAAGTTGGGGGGCGAATATGTCTTCGACATTCAATATCTGCGCGCCCTGGCCGAACAACTCGAGGAAGCGGTGCGCGCGATCGCCTACAACCTGAATGTCATCACCGACAACCGTTTTCCGCAGCTCGAGCAGGCCTTCGAACGCGTGGCTTGGGACATCCGGATGCAATTGGCGGGACGGTTCGTCGCCCCGCCGACGGATTGGACGCTGGACCTTGCCGAGATCGACGAGGAAGCCGGCGAGGCCGTCGGCGAAAAAATGGCCCGCCTCGGAACGATACGCCGCGAGTTGGGATGTCCGACCCCCGACGGCTTTGTGGTCACGGCATACGCCTGCCAGGTATTCCTGGAGAGCTGCGGGGTGGCGGCGCAGCTACGCGAATGGTTCGAGCCGCCCGCGGAAACGGCGGCGGTCGAGCTGGAATCCCGTGCCCGGATGCTCCAGGCGCGCATCCTGCGGGCCCGCCTGCCCCGCGAACTGGAGCGCGCGCTCCGCCGGCGCCAGGCCGCGCTGCAGCGCCGGTGCGGGCGCCATCCGATGGCGGTGCGCAGCAGCGCCCTGGGCGAGGACGGCGAGTTCAGTTTTGCCGGACAATACAAGACCGTCCTGGGCGTGGGCGGCGACCAACTGATCGAGGCCTATCGGCAAGTCGTCGCGAGTCTTTACAGCCCCGCGGTGATGTGCTACCGCCGGCACCACGGCTTGCCACCCGCGTCGGGACTGATGGCCGTCGGCTGCTTGTGCATGGTCGATGCACGGGCGGCCGGCGTGGTTTACAGTCTTGATCCGGTTAATCCCGAACGCGACGCCCTGGTGGTCGGGGCGGCATGGGGTTTGGGACCGACCGTTGTCGAGGGATCCGACGGCGCCGACCGTTACGAACTGGCGCGCGAGGCGCCCCACCGAGTGATCGGGCGCCGCATCGCCCACAAGGTGGAGATGCTGGCGTTGTCGGCCGCCGGGACGGTGACGCGCGCGCCGGTCGCCGAGTCACGGCGAAACCAGCCGGCCCTCGATGACGCGCAGCTCGGCGAATTGGCCCGGACGGCGCTGCGCATCGAGAGTTTGATGAAAGGCGCCCAGGATATCGAGTGGGCGCTGGACGAAAAGGGACGGCTCTTTATCCTGCAGGCGCGGCCGTTGCGGTGCCCCGCCGCGCACATTCCGCTCGATGACGATATGTCGCCCGTGGTCGACGGCTTCCCGGTTTTGCTGAAGCATTCGGGGACGGTCGCCTGCCGTGGAATCGGCGCCGGCCGCGTTCACGTCGTCAGCGACGAAGAGGCTCTTGACGAATTGTCGGACGACCTGGTGCTGGTCGCCCGGACGTCGACGCCGCGACTGGCGGTGGCCCTCAAGGGGGCGAGCGCGGTGATCACGGACGTGGGAACCTCGACCGGTCACCTGGCCGCGATCGCGCGCCAGTTTCGCATCCCGACGATCGTCGATACCGGCAACGCCACCGAGATCCTGCGCGGAGCCGGCGAGGTGACCGTCGACGCCGAAGAGAACATCGTCTACCGCGGGCGGATCAGTCCGTTGCTCCATCGCCAGTTGCTGCGCAACCTGTCGAGCGAGGACCCCGCCGAGTTCCGGTTGCTGCGCCGCATCCTCAAGCGCATTGCCCCGCTCCATCTGAAGGACCCTCAATCGGCCGGCTTCACGGCGGCCGCGTGCACGACCTACCATGACATCGCCCGCTTCGCCCACGAGAAGGCGGTTCAGCGGCTCACCGAAGGCGAGTGGGTCAATCCCTCGACCCACACGCGTTACGTGCATCAACTTGCCTGCGACGTGCCGGTGGATCTGGTGCTGATCGATCTCGGGGGGGGATTGAACGCCCCGGGCGGCGAACGCACGGTGACTCCGCGGCAGGTCGATTCGGCCCCGCTGCGCGCCCTGTTGTGCGGGCTCTGCCGCGAGGGTGTCTGGGCGACCGCACCGGCCGATGTCGATCTGGACGGCTTCATGGCGAGCGCCACACGCTCGATGGTGTTGACCAGCCCGCAGGCCCGCCGGCCGGAACGCAATCTGGCCATCATCTCGGACGCCTACCTGAACCTGAGCCTGCACCTGGGCTATCACTTCAACATCGTCGACTGTTATCTGACCGAAACGCTCAACGACAATTATATTTATTTCCGTTTCGCCGGCGGGGCGACCGAGCTGACGCGGCGATCGCGACGGGTGGCGTTGCTCAAGTGCGTGCTCGCCAAGTATGACTTCGTGGTCGAGGGCGATGGCGACCTTATCATCGCGCGGATCAAGAAGATCGCGCGCGAGGCGATGGAGGAACGCCTGGCGATGATCGGCCGGCTGATTGGCTTCACGCGACAGCTCGATATTTACCTGCGCGACGACAGCCTCGTGGAACGTTATGCACAAGGTTTTCTGGCCGGCTTCAACAGCCCTGCGGCTTGTTGAGGCATAATGGGCCGGCGACGCCGGCGGGAGGACGCGAACCATGAAATCGAGGACACGTATATTGATTCTCGACGACGAACGGATCGTCTGCGAGCGGCTGAAACCGGCGCTGGAGAAGATCGGTTTTTACGTGGAGACGTTCACCGAGAGCCAGGCGGCGGTCGACCGCCTCGCCGAAGCGACCTTCGACGTATTGATCACCGATCTGAAAATGCGCCAACCCGACGGTATGGAAGTGATGCGATTCGCCAAGGAAAATTATCCGGCCATTAAGGTCATCATTATCACCGGCTATGCCACCGTGGATAATTCGTGCGAGGCGATGCGCAGCGGCGCCGAGGACTTCATCGCCAAACCCTTCAAAATCAGCAAACTGCTCGATCTGGTCGTCCGACTCGCCTCTCCCGACCATGACCCCACCGGCCCGTCGCTCACACGGTGAACTCCGGCGCCCCAAGATCCTGGCGGTTGACTTCGCGAACCCCCTCGACTTTGCGCGCCGTCTCGATGACCGCGTCCACCATCGACGCCGGGCGCAATTTGCCCGACAGATAAACCACGCCGCTCTCGGCGCGCACCTCAACCGCACCGGCGGCCGTCTTCTCGTTGACGGCAAGGGCGACGCGCACACGACTGGCCAGCAGCAGGTCTGCCATGGACTGGCGGCTCTGGGAGGTCGGCTCGAACTCGGGTCGCCGGGCCGCCGCGGTCGCCACTTCCACCGCCCCATCCAGGTCAAGCGTTTTCAGGTTGATCGTCAGGTCGTAGAGGCTCGCATCGAGCCCGTCGATTCCATAGAGAAACCGCGTCCAGTTCTGTCGCTGGCGATCCACCGTTTCAATATACCGGACGCTCTCTTCACGGCTCAGCCCGTGACGCTCCATGACCATTCGGACGCGGAAGGAAAGCGGGGCGATCAGCCGGATGCAGAGGAAGTGCGCAACGCCGTGGAGAAGCAGGTGGCCGGCGTTTCCATGATAAACGATGCCGTCCTGCATGGCGTGTTCGCACAGCGCCGCCTGGATGAACGCCAGGTAGCGCCGCCGCTCGTCGTGAAACCGGTCCCAGAAGCTGAGCGGCTTGAGCACGGCTTCCTGCAGGATTTGCTCCGAGACGCCAAGCCGGCTGGCCTCGCGGATGATGTCCTCGCGGCCGAGAAGTTCGTAGCCGAGCCGAGTCGCCAGCTTTTCGGCAAGCAGCATGCCTCCGCTGGCCGAACCGCGCGAGATGCAAATGATCGCCACGCCGTGTTCCTCCCCCACCAGGTTCGCCGTCCGTTCCCAGCGGTTTTTGAATTGAATCTCATGGTTTTTGTATACTCCCGGCGCGTCCGGTGGTCAAGAAAGGCGTTGGGGCGCCGGAGTCCATACGCTGCCCCGGCAACCATGCGTCGGGATGGATCGCACATGATTGCTCCGGCCACGCGCCGCATCCCGGTTTACCCTTATTTGAAAAAGTAGTTGCCATAAGCCTTGAGAACCATGTTTTTCGGCAGGCGGTCATAAACATCGAAATGACCGAAATGGTCGTCGGGCAGTTGGTCGATCGGATTTTCGCCGTGGTCCGCCTCCGAACGGAACAGGACATAATCCGCGCGTTCGCGGAAGAGTCGTTTGTGGCGCTCGATGCGGTTGGAATATCCCTTCGGATTGAGAAAGACGGTCCGCTGGTCCGCGAAAAAAGTCAGTCGCATCGCCAGATCGTCTGATGCGTCGATCAGGACCGCGTCGAACCGATGGTCCCTGGCGTAAGCAAGGATCGCCCGTTCCTCGGCGGTGACGCCGCTGGGCAACGCCACTTCGCGGGGCGTCAGGCGCCAGGAGCCGGCCAGGTGCACGGCCAGCATCAGGCACAGGACCACGACGCCCAAGCCGCGGACTGTTTCGTTAAGTTCCCTGATCAGCAAGCCCAAGATCACAAACATGGGCAGATAGAGCCCCAGGAGATAACGTTCCTGGCCCATGACCGGGTTGTCGCTCATCCAGAAAAGCGACAGGGACAGAACCATCAGCGCCAGCATGCCGACCAGGGGCGCGCCGGCGCGCCGAAGGGAACGCAGGGCGCCGTAAAACGCGCAGACGTAAACCGCAACCACGAACAAATTGGCCGCCAGGCCGAATAGCGGTTTGCCGATGGTGGGATCCGTAAGGTCGATCAGGCCGGCCATAATCGGAAACTGAAAAAAGGGCGTGAGTTTCACTTTAATGAAAAAGTTGGCCCAGGGCCCTATGCCCTGCTTCAGGTTCAGTTCAGCCACGGTCCAGACGACCCACAGCCCCGGGGCGCTGCCGGCGATGAAACCGAGGCAGAGGAGGGCGGGATTGATCGGGTGCACGCGCCACGCGACGGCCAGACCCGCCGCCAGAAGACCGAGGAGCGCCGCCGCGCCCAGAACCAGCGGCCGGTGTTGGTAAACCACTTGAAGAAGGGGCAATCGGCGCGCGTCAAGCATGGTTCGCGATTCGAGGACGATTAGAATCGTGAGGGCGAGAACGTTGACGAACAGCGCCGCGGCCGGTCCGAAGTCCCCGGGCCACAGCGCCCGGCGCAGGCGGGGAACCAGGACCAGAAGGGCCGCCACGGTGACACAATAGTCGATCGCCAGGGGATTGACCCACCAGGCAAATCCCAGCAACGCCCCCAGCAGGAGGAATTTACCTCGCGTTCGGTCCGTTTGCGGCGACTCGTGCAAGTCGAACAACACGTAAAAGATGACATTGCCCAGAATGAGCCAGGGGAGATAGCCGCGCACTTTTCCCAGCCAGACCGCCAGCATGTTGGGGGGAAAAGCCAGCAGCAGAAGGGTGGCCCAGGCCGCCTGGCGGCCGAAAAAGCGCCGGACGAAAAGATAGGCCGTAACCAGGAAGACCAGCGCCTCGACAGTGGCCTGCGCCTGAACCGTCAGCGGGGTGCTCGAGCCGATGAGAAGCCGGAAGAGCGCGAAAACGTAAGCCTCGACGCACCCCATGTAATTCTGGCCATAATAAAATATCTGCGGGGCGCCCTTGAGGATGTCCAACCCTTGGATGGCCAGGTAGCATTCGTCGGCATCGAGCACTACGCGGCCCGTGGCGAACAGCCAGGCGCGCAGGATGACGACACCCAGGAGCACGGCGCAGAGCGCGCCGATTTCACGGAACTGGTCGCGGCGGGCATGAGGGCGGGTAGGATCCACGATTCAACCTGAAAACATTGATCATTAGCCACGAAATGACACGAAATACACGTAAAATAAAATTTACCAATATAATGGACTCACCTGGAAGATGAAGGCGTCATCTTATATAGACTTTTGGAATTCGTGATTTTTTGTGTGTTTTCGCGGCCGAATTGCTTTTTCCGGGTTCAAATAAGGGCCGGCTCATTGCTCCGGCAATTGTTGGCGCGCTTCGGACCCGAGTCAAGCGCAATTGCCCCCCCGGCTCGCTCACCGGGGGCCGCATATCGGGCAGGCTTGCATGCGCAGGGGCTTTTCGAGATGGCTTTCCGCGAGTAGATTCTGATCGTTGAAGATGCGCGCGGTCGGCCCGTCGGCGGTGATCCGCCCCTCGTGAATCACGATGGTGCGTTCGCAGAGGTCCAGGATCATGTCCAGGTCGTGCGAGGCGATGATCTTGGTGTGGCGGAACGATCTGAGCAACTCGATCAGTTGGCGCCGCGCCTTGGGGTCGAGGTTCGAGGTCGGTTCATCCAGCACCAGGATGTCGGGCGTCATCGACAGTACGGTCGCGATGGCGACGGCCCGCTTCTCGCCTCCGGAGAGCCGGTAGGGGGGGCGATCGCGCAGGTGGGCGGCGCCGACGGTATCCAGCGACTGCATCACCCGGTTTTCGATTTCGGCCGTCGGCAGCCCCAGGTTGAGCGGCCCGAACGCCACGTCCTCGTAGACAGTCGGCATGAAAAGCTGGTCGTCGGGATCCTGAAACACCATGCCGACGGTTCGGCGAACCTGATGAAGCGTTTTCCGGGTAATCGGAAAATCGCCGACGCGGACGCTTCCCTGCGCCGGTTCGACAGTGCCGTTGAGGTGGCGCAGCAGCGTGGACTTGCCCGCCCCGTTGGCGCCGACGATGCCGACGGATTCCCCATGAACGATGCGGAAGGAAACTCCCCGCAAAGCGCGGGTGCCGCCGGGATAGGTATAAGCCAGATCCTTGACTTCGACGATGTGATGACTCATTGCGCGATTCCCGTCACGAGCCGCCCCAGTAATCGGGGGATATTGTAAAATCGGACAAGCACGAAGAATCCGGTCCATGCCAGCGCAAAAGCGGCGTCGGCGGCGCCCAGGCGGAGGGGACGTATCGGGCGGATCTCACCCTCGAAGCCGCGGCTGAGCATGGCCATGTGAATCCGCTGCGCCCGATCCAGGGCGCGCAACAACAATTGGCCGGCGAGCGAACTGAAGATCCGCGACGGCATCCGGCGCTCCGACACCGCCCGCAGCGACCAGGCCCTGACCATCCGCGCTCCCTCGCCGGTCAGCACGAAAATATAGCGATAAAGCAGCATGAGTTGAACCGTCAGCACGCGGGGAACTCTCAGCCGCGTCAGGGCCAGGCACACGGCATTGAAGCCGGTCGTCGCGATCAAAATCAACGCGGCCAGAAGCGTCAGGCCAAAACGCAGCAGGATCGAGCCAAATGAAATCCAGCCGCCCGAGACGTTCAGCGGGCCCAATTGCGTCAGTGCCGCCCGATCGAGTAGCGGATTGAACACGCCGACGACCAGCGCAAACGGCGAGGCGATGATTAATTTGCCCAGCAGGTAGCCGGGCGGCAGATCGCCCAGAACGATCAGCACGACGGGATAGGCCAACAGGGGCAAGGGGCCGGTAAGGTCGTACTTGCCGAACGAAACGACCGTGATCGCGAAGGCCAGCGCCGTAAGCACCTTGGCCCGCGGATCAAGGCGATGTATCGGCGACTGCTGGAGCGCAAGTGCGTCGAGGCCCGAAAGATCGAACAAGGCGGATTCAATCTTCGACATCATGAACCTTCGTCGGGATGAATCGCACGGGCGGCGCGGCGGGCGCACATCGAACGATGGCGGGCTACCCGGCCGCGGTCCGAATCATGAACGCGCGAATGGATTCTGGCGCGCGGCGCGATCTTGCGTCCGCGTTTTAAGTATCACGCTCACCAGGGCCACCAGCCCCAGCGTCAGCGCCGTGCCGACCAGGCCGGCCACGGAGGTGCCGACGTTGACCGCCGGTGCCGCGGCCGGAGCCGCGGCAGCGACCCCGCGCCCGGCGGGTTTTTGCGACTGCCTGAAATCGTAGTCCGGCAGAAAGGCCGTCATATTCTGCACGCGCCCCAGCGCGGCGGCGAGGCCGTGCGGGGCTTCCGCCAGTTCACTCTTTCCTGCGGCTCTTTCGATCGACCACTCCAGCCCGTCCGGGCGGGACGAGGCAAACCATGACAGGAAACCAGCGAGCAGGATCGTCACCGCGGCCAGGGAGGCGAGGAACTTTTTCGTGGACCGGCCGGTGCCCGGCCCGGCAAGGGTCGCCATTTCCAGGATCTCCGGGCGCGCCTTCCAGACGAAACTCACCACGGCCGAAGTGATGAGTCCCTCGACGCAGCCGATCGCCAGATGGATCGGCTGCATGAGAAGCACGAACGCCTTGAAGGGTAATTCGGAGATGCCCGAACCGACCGTTTCCAGCACCACGGCCAGAGCGCCCAACTGGAGGCCCACCACCACCGAGGCGACCGAACCGGCCAGTATTCGCCCTCGCGTGAGGCGGTCGTCGACGATTTTCCGGAATATCAAAGGATAGGCGACAAAGCAGGGAAAGAATCCGATGTTGATGATGTTGCAGCCGAGCGCCAGCAGGCCGCCATCGGCGAAAAAGAGCGCTTGCACGGTCAGAATCGAGGCGATGGTGATCAATGCCGCATCGGGTCCGAGCAGTATGGAGAGTATGATGCCGCCGCCGATATGACCGCTGGAACCGGTGGCCGGGATGGTGAAATTGATCATCTGGGCCGCGAAGACGAATGCCCCGAGAACCCCCATGAGGGGCACCTTGCGCTCGTCCAGTTCGGCTTTGAGTCGATGGGCGCTGTAAACGATCAGCCCACCGGCGGCGGCCCACATCGTGGCGCCGACGGCGGGCGAGATCAGTGCGTCAGCCATGTGCATGTCAGGTCACCGCCTTCAGTCGCAAATCCCACTGCCAAACGCCTGCGATCATACAAATCTCACACACATATTACCAGTCAAATGTAAGGGCGGCAGCATATAATGTGTAATGATCAACCGCATATCACACAATACGTTGATTCGTATGAATAAGCCGGAAACGGGCGCCTATAGGGTGTTCGTGATTTCATTCAACCATAACTTGAATCTCCGTGAGGTGGTTCCTGGGATTGCCCTTGAAGATCATGCCGGGGCCTTTGAGGTAAACTTCGCGCGAAGGAAGCAGCGGATGCAGGTTTTTCCGGTGAATGTAAGCGAACAATTTTTCGTAGGCGCGTCCCTGTCCGCCGTAGGGGCCGCGATAGAGCAGGCTCACGCAACGCCCGCCGGGCAGTTCGCGCACGGTAATGCCTTCGGCTTCGCAAGACTTGCGCACGGGCATGCAAGCCGCAAAATCCGCGTCATTCTCTTTGAATTCGCCGTCGTAAAAAAGGCAAAAAGGTATGCCGCAAATAGAGCGGCCCAGCGCGCGGCCGATGTGCGCAAAGCCGCGGCCGCACTCTTCGTAACGCCCTTTCATCCGCACGCCGGCCACCCACATCGCCGGCAGGATCTTCTCCTGAATTTCGTAATTCGATTGGTCCATGATTTCCCTGGCCTCCTTTTCATTGCCAATGATTCGATCGATGGAGCGGATGATTTCGCGCGGATGGATCGACCCAAGTGGGCTTGAGAAGGCCTTTTTCGTCATAAAACCGTAATGTTTTATTCGTAAGGCCCGTCATTCCGGAGAATTCACCGATGCTGAACACTGGCCATGTCCTCATGCCCACTCGGGTTATTCCGATGATAAAGCCTCCCGCAAGGTGAGAGTCAAGAGCCGGATCGTGGATCGATTGCCAGGCGGAGGGCGGCCTATCGCCCTTGAGAACCCCGCGCATCGGGGGTAAAAGAAAGGTACGGCCCGCGGCGGTCGGAGACCCCCGGAACCGAAGCAGCCTCCGCGCCCGGCCGCAAGCCTTCGCGGAAAGAAGGAACCTTCGATGACCGAACCGAATCCCGCCAGCCACCCGCGCACCCTGACCGAGGTGGTGACAAGGCTCTCGGCGAGTTATTACGAGGAATCGGTGATCAATCACCTGGGCGAGGGAACGCTGCCCAGCCGCGCCGCCACGCTGGCCATCCTCACCGACGTCAAGGACGTCCTTTTCCCCGATCACCGCCTCGAACGGCGGGTGCGGTCGGGCCAGACGGGTTACATTATCGGCGGCATTCTCGAGAAAATACACAGCGACCTGCGCCAGCAGATTTTCCAGGCCCGCACCTACGATTACGCCGGCGCACCACCTTCCCCCTTCACGCTCGAGCAGGCCGACAACGACGCGCTGGCCTTTCTGGCGCGCCTGCCCGACCTTCGCTCCATGCTTCAGCTCGACGTGCAGGCGGCCATGGACGGCGATCCGGCGGCCCATTCGTTCGAGGAGATCATTTTCTGCTACCCCGGCTTCGAGGCCGTCGGCACCTACCGCATCGCGCACGAGCTGCACCGGCTCGGCGTGCCCCTGCTGCCGCGGATCATGTGCGAGGCGGCCCACAGCTTCACCGGCTGCGACATCCATCCTGGGGCGGCGATCGGCAAGTCCTTCTTCATTGT
>JAMCWS010000008.1 GCA_023480605.1 bacterium | reverse complement strand
AGGATCTGAACGCGTATCTCTTTTCCTTTATACTACCAACCTTCGGTTTCCCGCTCTGGCATAAAGATTTTCAGGGAACTCCAGTGGATTAAGCATCGCCGGCTTTCTGCTTGGCGGTCCATCGCGTAATGATGGTTTTTAATACCAGGCTGAAGCTTGAACTCCAAACAGGATTTCCGGCATTTCGGTTGCGGCTCCGCCGCGCTAAGTCATCCTTGGTTACGACGTTAGCACGCAGTTCATATGACGGCATGAAAGGCATTCCGACCGTTTCGACCGCACGCTGGAATCAGATCGGCACGATCGTTTCATCGAGGATGGTCTTGACCACCGTCGACCCCTCGCCAACGCGCTCGCCGTTTTCCTCGAAGGTGCGCATGATGCCCAGGCGATGGGCCAGCACGGAAACGGCCACGCTCTTGATGTCGTCGGGGATGCAGTAGTCGCGCCCGTTGAGGTAGGCGTGGGCCTGGGCGCTGTTGCGCAGCGCGATGGCCCCGCGGGTCGAACTTCCCAGGTCAATCATCGGCGAGTGGCGCGTGGCGTGCATCAGGCGCACGATGTAATCGACCAGCGAACTCTCCATCTTAACCTGCCGCACGCCGGCCTGCATGGTCAGGATGTCGGCGTCCGAGAGCACCGGCTTGATCATCGACAGGTCCGACGGCTGGCGCAGGTCGCGCAGGATGTCGCGCTCGTATTCGGTGTCGGGATAGCCCAGGTGCAGGCGCATCATGAACCGGTCCATCTGGCTTTTGGGCAGGGGGAAGGTGCCGTGCGTCTCCATCGGGTTCTGGGTGGCGATGACCATGAACGGGTGCGGCAACTCGTAGGTCTCGCGGTCGATGCTGACCGTCGCCGTATTCATCGCCTCCAGCAGGGCCGACTGTGTCTTGGGGGTGGTGCGGTTGATCTCGTCGAACAAAACGATGTTGGCGAAGACGGGACCCGGACGGAAGATGAAGGCGTGCTTGTCCATGTCGAAGACGGTCACGCCGAGTATGTCGGAGGGGAGCAGGTCGGGCGTGCCCTGGATGCGTTGAAACGCCAGGTTGACCGAGCGGGCCAGGCAATGGGCCAAGGTGGTCTTGCCGACGCCCGGGACGTCCTCGAAGAGGATGTGGCCTCCCGTCAGCAGGCCGATGATGGCCATGCGCACGGCCTGGTGCTTGCCGCGGATGACCAGTTCGATGTTATCCTCCAGCGTCTTGATGCGTTCCTGGGCCTGGCGTGCCAGCATGGGTGTGGTCATATAACGGTCCTTTCGCTTACCCGGTCTGCCATTGAATCGGCGAGGCGGCGGAACATGGCTCCTTGCTTATTATGCCCGCCCGCCTCGCGCGGCGCAATCCCAACACGTGACAGGATTTTCTTCGCGTGATCTATCATTATACTAACCACAGAGGCGCAGAGAACGCAGAGAATACCAATAAATACCCTACGATCCGTTATCTTCTACGCGTTGCTTTGTGTAGTGCTGTTTTCGTGTATTAAGTTGTAGCTTGGACTCCAAACGGGCCGTTTCGCACTATTCATCAAGATCGCCGGCCACGACCCGCCTTCCGGAACCGCGCGAGCATGGCTGTCATTTGCTCGCGCAGGACGGCGTCGATTGCGAGGGCCGGAGCGGCGAAGGTGACGGCGAAGATCGCCGTCATCGTCAGCAGGCGCGCCCAGTGGGCCGTTGCGCCCAGCATATTCGTCGCCCAGGCGGCGGCGGCCATCAGCCCTCCCAACGCCAGCGGGCGCAGCAGGTCGCCCGGGCGCGGGGTGGGTCGGTAATCGCGCGGGCAGGCCAGCAACTGCCCGGCGCCCATGAACAGGTAACTGATGAGCGTGGCGTAGACGGCGCCCATGATCCCCCAGTACGGTATCATCCACAGGTTGAGCAGGATGTTGACGGCGGTGGCCGAGGCGACGACGAACGAAATGACACGTGTGCGCTTGACCAGCACCAGCCCGTGCGAAGCGACGATGAAGATCGGGAAGAACAGGTAGTTGATGCCCACCCACTGAAAAACCCGGGCCGACGGGGCGTTCTTATCTCCGGCGCAGATGACCAGCAGGTCGGGGCCGACGAAGATGAGCCCCACCGTCAACGCCGCCGTGGCGTAATAGAGCACACATAGCAGGCGGCGTTGCATGGCCAGTACGGGGGGCAGGCCCTCGGTTTCGTAAATACGGTTGGCCACCGGTTGGAAGGCCGGCAGCAGCGAAGAGCGCATGAAGACGCCGATATACATCGCCAGGCCGTAGCCGATCGTGTAGACGCCGATCTGGGTGAAGGCGTCGACCTTGATGAACTGTTTGAGCATGATCCGGTCGGCGAAGGCCAGCAGGATGAGCGAGATTTCGGAGATGATCAGCGGCATCCCGAAATTCCAGCTTTCCTTGAGTAGCGGCAGTGAGAAGTCGCGCCGGGCGAATTCGCCGTTGCGCAGAATCCACCGTGCCATGACGACAAGCATGACCAGGGCGGTCAGGATGCGGGCCAGGTAAACACCCAACGCGGAGCGGACCAGCCAGGCGATCGTCCCCACGACGCACGCCAATTGCAGGTAGCGCGCGATGACGGTGAGCACCGCCACCCGGCGCGACATCTCGCGTGCCCGCATCGTGTTGTCGATGAAACTGACCAGCACGCCGATCTGCCCCTCGGTCAGAACCAGGTAAAGGAAGACGACATCCGTAATCGGCCACAGGTGATTGACGGTCGTCAGTCCGATCAAGGTCAGCGTGTAGAGGACGGTCGAAACCAGCATGGGCGCCAGCACCAGGCTGGTGTAGAAGCGCCGCCGCCGCGCCGGCTCGCCGTAACCGTAGGCGGCGAAAAAGCGCTGGATGGAATGCTGCGTGCCCAGCTTGAGGATCGCCATCCAGGTGAGGGCGTAAGGCTCGAAATAACCGATGATGCCGTAATCGCGCGTCGTAAGCAGCCGGGTCACGATCGGGTAGGAGATCATTCCCGCCGCCATGATGAGGAGGTTGGCGTTGAGGTAACGGAAGTAATGGCTGCCCAGACCGGCGCGCTCGGGCTGGGGCGGCGCGCCCTGCTGGGGCGATGCGGCGGTGGGCGCCTCGGAGTTCATAATCCCCCAAAAAGCCATTTAGCCACGAAAAAACACGAAAGAATACGAATTACAATGATTCGTATAAGATGACGCCTGCATCTGCCGGGTAAACCCATTTTAACTCGTATATTTAATATTTCGTGCATTTTCGTGTCATTTCGTGGCTGGCAAATGTTGAACCCGGGATAAGGGTGGCGGTCCCGTCGCTAGGCCTGGCGCGGCGGGCGGGCGAGCGCGAAGGCGCTGCAACAGGCCCGGTAATTCTCTTCCGACATGCCCATGCACGAATACTCCTCGATGTAGCCGATGTAGCCGCCTTTTTCGCAAGCCAGCAGCCGCGCCAGGCGTTGCGCCTCGGCGTGGATTTCGGCGGGCGTGCCGCTGATCGAAACGGTCTGGTAACTGATGGGCACCATGAAACACTGGCGGCCGCGCCACCGGGCGCCGACCGCCTCGATGTCGACGACGTTGGGCTGGGAAATGTTGATCACATCGACGCCGATCTCGTGCATGTCGCCCACGATCTCGCCAATGTTGCCGCAGCAGTGGAACCAGAGGTGCATGCCGAGTTCGTGGACCAGGGCGGCCTGGCGGGCGTAGCGGGGCTTGAAGATCTCGCGCCACAGCTCCGGATCGATCATCAGGCCGCTCTGCGTGCCCCAATCGTCGGCCAGGTGGAAGCCGTCGAAGCCGCGCGCGGCGGCCAGGCGGGCCTGCTCGTTTTCGAAGTCGAAGATTTTGTCGAGAAGGGCCTCGGCCCGCTCGCGCTCGATCATGAAGTCGAGCATGCTGTTTTCATAGCCGCGCAGGAAGGTGTAGGTGGTGAAGCCGGTGATGCCCGGGCTGGCCAGGCGATAGCGGTCGCCGGCGCGCTGCATGAACTCGTCGACGCGGGCCATGCGCACCTCGGGGCGCAGGGGAGGGACGCGGAAGCGATCGAAATCGTCCCAGCTTTCGATGACGGCCCGATCGGGCTGGCCCATCGTGCCGTCGCCCAGGCGGATCCATTCGTAGCCCCACTCGTTTATATTGCCCTCGGCCAGGCCGACGCCGTAAAGCAGGATGTCGCCCTCGAGGTGGTCGCGGTTGAAGAACCAGACGGGGATGCGCTCGGGCGACTGGAAGGCGATGGCCTTTTCGACGAGTTCACGGCGCGTGTCGCGTTTGAGTTCGGCAAGCATGGTTTGCTCCCTCACATTCAATGGCGGGGCCTTTGCGGCCGGTTATTGTAATGCGACGTCCTGGTTGGGCGGCGTCACCTCGGCTTCCCAGGCCGCCAGGCGCGCCTTGAGCCGGTCGGCGATCTCCGGCCGGCTCTCCAGCAGGTTTTTCGATTCCACCATGTCGTCGTGCAAATTGTAAAGGCCTTCCGTTTTGCGCAGGTAATCGATCACGTATTTCCAGTCGCCGTCGCGGATAGCTTTGGCGAACAATTTGGCCTTCCGGGTGTTCATGTTGACCTGGAGCAGGCGGAAGCAGAGGGTGCGGTCGCGGTCGGGCTGGCACCGGCCGGTGACGTAGGGCATAAGGTCGACGCCGTCGAGCGCGCGGCCCGGGGGTGGCGCCGCCTTGGCCTGCGCCAGGATCGTCGCCGTCACATCCATCGTGATCGCCGGTTGGGGGGTGGTCTGCCCCGGCGGGATGACGCCCGGCCAACGCATGATGAAGGGCACACGGATGCCGCCTTCGTAGAGGGTCAGTTTCATGCCCTTGAGCGGCGCGTTGCGGCCGGCCTGGTGGCCGCCGTTGTCGCTGGTGAAAACGACCAGCGTCTTGCCGTCGATGCCGTTCTGTTTGAGCGCCTCCATGATCCGGCCGACCTGGCGGTCGAGGTTCTCGACGATCTTGATGTAAATCGGGCGCTGCTCGGTCTTGGTGTCCTTGGGCACGCGGGCCAGGGGATCGGCGTCGGGGGCCTGCATCGGCGAGTGGGGCGCCTGGAAGGGAACATAAACGAAGAAGGGACGGCCGCTCCTGGCCTGTCGGCCGATATAGTCGATCGTGCAGTCGGCCAGGATGTTGTCGATGTATCCGGGGCGGTCCTTGATCTCGTGGTCCTCGTAGAGCGCGACAGGGCCAACCCAGTCGGCGGCCTTGAAGTCGTAGGAGCGGTGCGTGAAGTAGTTGAAGTTGTGCTGGAAGCCGACCCAGTGGTCGAAGCCGTGATCGTTGGGTGTGAGAGTCGCGTCGGCGCCGCTGACGTTCCACTTGCCGTAGCAGGCCGTGCCATAGCCGGCCGCCTTGAGGAACATGGCGACCGTGGGTTCCTTTTCGGGTGTGATGGCGGGGCAACCCGAGCCCATGTAATCCTCGCACATGTAGCCGGCGCGCTGTTGATAGCGGCCGGTGAGGAAGGCCACGCGCGTGGGCGAGCAGACGGCCGAGGCCGAATAGGCGTCGGTGAAGCGGACACCGTCGGCGGCGAGGCGGTCGATGTTGGGTGTCTTCGTGTCGGGGCAGCCATAGCACCCCAGGTCGCCCCAGGCCAGGTCGTCGGCCAAGATGAAGATGATGTTGGGACGAGGGTCGGGAGCGTTCGGCGGGGCGGCTTCGGGCGCCGCAAAAACCCCCGGCGTCAGCCAGCCGGCGGCGGTGCCAACGGCCATGGTTTTCAGGAATTCGCGACGGCAAAACGATCCATGATCCGACATGATGGATTCCTTTCGCGGGTCTGTTCGTGTTGGTGTGATGGTTGTGGTCGCGAAGGTTATCTCCGAGACCCGGCGCGGTCGGTGGCGTGGGTCATTCCCCGCGCGTCCGCTTGATCACGTCCATGACCAGGTTGGTCATCGAATACGGCTTGTCCTCGGGAACAATCGCCTTGGGGTAATCGTACCAGCTCTGGACGATGTAGCGGTCGGGGTGACCGCCGGCCTTACGGTAGAGATCCAGGTACTTGAGCGTGTTTTCGTAAAATGCCTGGTCGGATGTATTGCCGCCGTCCTGGCAGTTGATGATCAGGTTGAATTGGAGCCCCTGCGAGCGGGCGTAGTCTTCCATCTCGCGCACCCGCGCGACCCAGTCGACCGGCCCCTTGCGGATGGCATAATTGTAGGGGTAATCGACCGTGATGCCGATGAGGGGCGCCTTGGCGGCGCGGGCGCGCGGCACGACGGCCGAGACGACGTCCCAGTAGTCGCCCCAGTCGGCGGCGTTGTTCGGGCCGCCTTTCCAACGCCAGTTGGGGAAGTTGGAGAGCAGGAAGAAGCGGATGTCGGGATACTTCTCGTTGATGGTCCGCATGTAATCGACGAAGAAGCCGGCGGCGCGCTCCATGAGTTGTTGGGTCGTTTCGCCGGGCCACTTTTTGGCCATCTCGGCGCGCAGTTGGTGAACCTGCCAGTCGACGTCAAGGATCTGGATCTTCGCGCCGCGCTGCGAGAGCGGATCGACACAGTGGCGCATGTCGAAATCGCCGGCCACCCGTCCCAGGTTCTCACCGACCGGGCCGTGGGGCATTGCCCCGGCCACCTCGATGTGCATCGGGATGTGATGTTCGTTCATGATGGCGATGACTTCTTTGTCCTGATCGAGCGTGGCGAAGGCGCCCAGGTTCGAGCGCATGAACTTGAATCCGCCAAGGTTGCGCTTGACAAAGTCCCACCGGGCGCCCGGTGCGGCCAGATCGGGCACGCCGTGGCGCATCGACATCCAGATTTCGGGGGGGTTGGCATTTTCGTTCGTGCCGGTCGCGCGCTCGTTCATGGGTTTCGCCTTCGCCGCCATGGATGTCGGGGTTGCCGCAAGGATGGCGGATAAAAACAACGCCCTAAACACGATCCGCCGCGGGATGACTATATTGTTCATGGTTTGCCTCGTTCGCGTTTTTTTTTAGTTATTCAATAAGGGGATGGGGAGATGACGTGGAGATGATGGAGATAAATTGGATTTTACGCCGATCGGTGGTCATATCGACGCATGATCCCCAAATCTCCCTTATATCCCCCGCATCTCCTTTCGCAATACCGGTTCGTGAATCCGCCAACCATGAGGCCGCGCCCTATTTCCGGAAGCCCAATCCGCGGAGCCACTCGCCGCAAAGGGCGGTCCAGGCCGAAACGCTCGGGTCGTCGGCGGCCAGCCCCATCCCGTGGCGGCCGTGCGGGAAGACGTGGAGCTCGAAGGAACGGCTCGCGTCGCTCATGGCCTGGGCCATCATCAGGCTGTTGGCGACGGGCACCACCGGATCGTCGGCGGTGTGCCAGATGAAGGCCGGGGGCGTGTCCGCGGTCACCTGGCGCTCGGCCGAAAGCCGGGTGAGCAGTTCCTGAGTGGGATGGTCGCCCAGCAGGTTTTTGAGCGAGCCGATGTGGCTGTATTTGAGAAATGAAATGACGGCGTAGCAGAGCACCATCGCGTCGGGGCGCGAGCTGACCCGGTCGATCGGGTCGGGGGCGGCCGGGTCGCCGGCGTCGAACAGCGTGCCGGCCGTGGCGGCCAGGTGCCCGCCGGCCGAGAAGCCAAGGATGCCGATATGCCCCGGGTCAACGCCGAATTCGTGGGCGCGATGGCGCACCAGGCGGATGGCGCGCTGGGCGTCCTGTAAGGGCACGGGATGGCGGTTGGGCATGACGCGGTAGTCGAGCACGAACGATGCCAACCCCAGGCTGTTCAGCCAGCGGGCGATGGGTTCGGATTCATGCGGGGCGCGGCCCACATAGCCGCCGCCGGGGAAGACGATCACGCAGCCGCGCGGCTCGACTCCCTGCAGCAGGTAGGGGGTCAGGCGGGGGATTTCCTTGGATATTTCCGGATTGTAATGGGGAGGGTCCTTGTCCCAGAGATTCATGGCGGTCATCGGTTGGCTGTCCTTTGTGGTGTCGTTCATCGGGGCAGAGGCTTTTATATCGCCATCGGGTGTCAGGTTACACGAAAAAAAGCGTTTGGGAGCATGGGAGGCCTGGCGGGTGAGCGGGGTTGACGGGAGCACTTCGCTCGGGTCCACCCGTGGGATCATGCTCCCATTTGTTTGAAGACTTATTGGATTCAGTCGCGATCGCGGTCGCGGGCGCGGGGGCGGGTGTGATTACGATCACGATCACGATCACGATAACGATAACGATAACGATTGAAATCGTGATAGGATGCCAATGCACATCAATAGTGAACCCGTGATCGATCGGCGAAGCGGGATCGAAGAAAGGCGAAAGATGAAGCGTTTTGCGTTCGGCAGACTCTCTCTCGGGCTGGCGGTCCTTGTTGCCGCGTCGTTCGGCGTACCGCGGCGTGCCACGGCACAGACGCTGTCGGAGAGGCGGGCGGTGGGAGCCGCGCAGGATCCAAAGGCGGGGGCGGCGGCGCCCGGCGCGATGGACGCCCGGGAAGCCGACCACTATTACCGCCTGTTTGGCGAAATCGTCAGCCGCTGCCCGGTGGGCGACCAGGAGGCGGTTTTCGACGCGCTCGATGCCCTGGGCCGGCGTTACGGCCGGCGGCCCGACCCGGGGGCGCCGACGCCCGACGACGACGCCCGGCTGGCGGCGCAGACACGGGCGATGTATGAAAAAATGCGCGCCCTTTTCCCACCGGTCGAGGTGACCATTGGCGCGGGCGGCGCGGAGACGGCCGGCCGCGCGCCCATCAACCTGGCGCGCGGCCTGGGGCGCTTCGTACTCATCGAATTCCGCAACGGCACCGATGCGCCGGTCACGCTCGACACTCCCTCCACCCCGCCGCGGCGCCGGGGCGACGCCGTTCTGACCATCCCTCCGGGGGCGATGCGGCCGCTGTTTCTCGAGATTTCCATCGACCGCGCCGACACCGAAGCCCTGACCCGCGAATGGACGGCCGCCGGCAGGGCGGTGAGGGTCACGATCCCGGTCAAGGTCAGCGAACCGGCGACGCTCAAGGGCACGCTGATCGACTCCGACACGGGCGCAGTTTTGCCCGGACGCGTGCACATTAAGGGATCCGACGGCGTTTATCATCGCGCCCGGCTCGTGCCGCCCGACGACCCGACTCTGTCCGAGAAGATGATCCCGCGCCAGTTCGCCCGCAACCTCAACTACCAGTGGACGTTTTTCTATTCGGACGGTCACTTCGAGATCCGGCTTCCCCCGGGCGAGACGGCGCTGACCCTCGAGCGCGGCTTTGAACATGAGATCACGACTCAAACGCTCACGCTCAAGCCCGGCGAGATTCGCGAGGCCAAGCTGGCCTCAGGCCGTTTTATCGACATGCAAAAATTGGGTTGGATCTCGGGCGACACCCACGTTCACTGGGTCAAGAATCCCTGGAACGTCGACGAGGACATCAACCTGCTGCCCATCGTCCAGCGCGCCGAGGACCTGCGCGTGGCCAACAACCTGATCCTGCGCCACCACCGTCCGCCCGCCGCCGAATTCCAGACGCCGACCTACCTGCCGGTCGGACCGGCCCCCAGCATGTGCGGCCCCGACTACCACATCCAGATGGCCGAGGAGTATCGCAACGAGCCCTTCTACGGCCATCTCATTTTTCTCAACATCAAGAAACTCGTGCAGCCGGTCTCCACCGGCGCGGGCATCATGGGGCCGGGGGCGATCGACTACCCGATCAACCGCACCGCCATCCTCAACGCCCGCTCGCAGGGGGGGATCGTCATCGAGGCGCACGGCCTTACCGGCGACGGCCCGGCAAACATCATCGACCACGTCACCGACTCGCTCGACCAGATCCAGCCCGACGACTATTACACGGTGCTGAACGCCGGCTTCCGCCTGCCGCTGACCAACGGCAGCGACCACCCGATGCGGGCGATCGGTTTCGTGCGCGCCTACGTCAAGATTGACGGAGACGGTCCCTTCACTTATCAAAAATGGATCGACGGCATCCGCGCCCGGCGCACTTTCACCACCGCCGGACCGCTTCTTTTCCTGACGGTTAACGGCAAAGACATGGGCGAGGAGGTGCGGGCCGGGCGGGGCGAGCCGTTGCGCGTCAAAGCCCGCGTCGCCTCGCGCCTGCCGATCGGCCACTTCCAACTCGTGAGGGACGGCGAGGTGATTAAGGACGTCGCCACCCGGGCGCGCGAGGCCGAGATCGAGTGGGAAGGTCCGGCCGGCCAGAGCGGCTGGTTCGCCGTGCGCAGTTCCGACAAACCTTTCTGGGAAAAGGATGTCGCCTACATGGTCCACTATGGCGGCAACGTGGCGCATTCGAGCGCCGTCTACGTCGTGGTCGACGGCAAGCCGATCTTCAAACCCGAGGCGGCCGTCGCGCTGGCCGGCATGCTGCGCAAACACTCGGCGATGGTGGCCGAGAAAGGCGTCTACGAGAACGACGCCCAACGGCAGGAGGCGCTGAAAATCTACACCGAAGCGGCCGGCGCCTACGACCAGTTGGTCGCACTTTATGGCGGCGGCGGCAAGTGAGCGGCAAAACGATGGGCAGCAGGTTGATGTCCTCGTCGACGTTCCAGGGATTCTTGACCCAGTGAACGTGGGTGTCGCCCGAGATC
>JAMCWS010000162.1:10139-10538 GCA_023480605.1 bacterium | reverse complement strand
CGAAGCCTCGTTTCGGGCCTGGACGAGTTGCGCGCTCTGTTGGGAAAGGGTCACCGCGTGCTGCTCGGCCAGATTACGCGCCTCGATCAATTCGTTCATGAATTTCTGAAGTTCCTGCTCGGCCCGCTTGCGCTGGATGGCCTGGGCCAGATAATTCGCGATCACCTGCATCGTCTCGAAATAGAGGGGCAGGTCGGGTCGGGCCTGGCGGTCCGAAGCGCTCAGCACGCCAATGGTGGTTTCGCCGATGGTCAAGGGCAGGCAAAGATAAGCGCGCGGCACGGTCTCGTCGTCTCCGATTTCGGCCTGGGCGAAGGGAGTGCCGCCGGCGACCACATGCTCGATGATCCGGCGTTCGCAGGCCCCGAGGTGATCGTCCTCGCCCGCGGCGGCGCCGCC
>JAMCWS010000162.1:0-10129 GCA_023480605.1 bacterium | reverse complement strand
CCTCGTCCCACAACATGATGCGCACGGCGGGAATCGGCAAGTGGGCCACGATGGCGCGAGGCAATTCGTCGTAAATCGATTCGAGCGTCGGGGCGACGAGGATGAGTTGCGAGATCGTGCTGAGGGCTTCTTTCTCCTCGGCCACGCGGCGCGAATCGGTGATGTCCTTGAACAGCACCACCGCGCCCAGCATCTGCCCGGTGGCGAGAATCGGCGCGCTGATGTATTCCACGGGGAAACGGGAGCCGTCGCCGCGTCGGAAGGTCTCGTCGTTGACGTGGTGAATCCGGCCATCGCCGAGCGGCGAAGCCGCGAGACCCCCGCCGGTTTGGATGCACTCCGGCTGGAAACGAACGTCCGCGAGGAACGAAATGCCGATCAGTTCTTCGATGGCGCGGTTGAGCATCCGCGCGGCGGCGGGATTGGCGAACGTGATCCGGCCGTCCAGGTCCACGCCGAAGATCCCCTCGCCGGCCGAGTTGAGGATCAGATCCTGCTGGCGGATGAGGCGCTCGAACGCTTCCTGAATGGCCTTGCTTTCGGTGGTGTCTTCAGCGATGCCCAGGATGTAGCGGGGCGAGCCGTCTTCGTGGGTGATGACGAGTTTCTTTTCGCGGACGGTCCGGACACCGCGCGCGGCGCTGGGCAGGTTGATTTCGCGGCATTCCTGAAGCCGGCCGGAGGCCAGCAATACGTCGTCGACCGCGCCCAGGGGGCGGGCGACTTCCTCGGGAAAGATTTCGGCGTCCGTTCGGCCGATCACGTCGGACTTGGCGACCCCGAGCAACTCTTCCCCGGCCCGGTTGAAACTAAGATACTCCCGGGTGGCGGCGTCCTTCACATAAACCATGTCGGGGATGTTGTCGACGATGGTGTGCAGGAAGCGCTGCATCGAACGCGAGGTTTCCTCGGCGGTTCGGCGGGCGGTGATATCCTGAATCTGGGCCAGGAAATAAAGGGGCGCGCCCCGGCGATTGCGGACGACCGACACGCTGATCAGACCCCAGACCGGGTAGCCCTGCTTGTGCAGATAACGCCGTTCGTACTGGATGGTTTCGCACTGGCCGGCGAGCAGGCACTGAACGCGCTGAGCGTCGCCCAAGGTCGCTTCGGGATCGCTGAACGCCCGGTAGTTGAGCGCGAGCAGTTCATCGTTGCCGTAACCGGTGATCTGGCAAAGCGAGTGGTTGACCTGGAGGAACCGGCCGTTGAGCGACACCATCGCCATGCCGATGGGGGCATGATCGAAGGCGCCGCGGAAATTGGCCTCGCTCTTGCGGAGCGACTCCTCGTTGCGTTTGATTTCCGTAATGTCGTGGACGACGAAACACAGGACGTCGCGCCCGTCCCACGAGATCCGGTTGGCGCTGACATGGGCGGCGAGTTCGGATCCGTCCTTACGGCGCAGACGGCGCTCCTCGCCGCCCGGGCCGCGGCCTTCGGCGAAGCGGGCGAAGGTCTGGCCGACCCATTGGCGATCGCCGCCGGCGAGGTCGGCGAAATCGACCCGCGTCAGGTCGGCTTCTTCGTAACCGAAGAGTTTGCAAAAAGCCAGGTTGGCTTCGAGGATGCGTCCGCCGGCCAGGTCGACGAGGAAGATGGCTTCGGAGGCCTGGCGGATGACGGCATGGTATCGCTGCTGGTTTTCGCGCCAGATGCGCTGACCGCGTTCGAGGCCTTCGAGCATGCCGTTGATGCCCCCCATCAGCGAGGCCAACTCGTCCCGGCCCCGAACCGGCAGTCGGCGGCTGACGTCGGCCGATTCCTCGATGGCGCGAACCTGGCCGCTAAGGGTGGCGATCGGGGCCAAAACCATCTTTTCCAAGAGCAGCATGAAAAAGATGCCGATGAAAAGAATGGTCAGGATATTGGAGATGATAACGTAATTGCCGGCGATCCGGCCCTGTTGATAGTAGGGGCGGGGAGTTTCGATACGCAGCAGCAGATCGGGCTGGTTGGCGAGATCACGGATGATCCGATAACCCGCCAGATGGCGAGCATCCAGGAATCGAGACGCGGAATGAGCCGATCGCTCGGTGAGATACTTGAGCGGCTCGGTGTCGATGCCGGTGGCTTCGCCGAACGACATGACGCGTATGTCGATGTTGAGGATCTCGCGCCAGCGGCCGGCGAGCACATCGTTGATCCGGCGACCGAGCACCAAAACGCCGGCGCGCCTGTCGCCCGTGAGAACCGGATGCACGGCCACGAGCATCGGCCCCTCCGGCAGGGCGATCAAGCCCTGAACATTCCCGGCCGCAATGTCGCCGCCGGTTGCGGAAACCTCCAGGCGGGCGGTCGCCGCGCGTCGAATAGAGTCCATGAACCTTGTGCCGTCGGCGCCGGTCGGCGCAGCGAAGCGGCCGGTCGCCGGGTCGAAAGACTGGTCGAAAACGGCGCGCCCGGCGGGATCCACAAAGACTAAACGATTCAGTTCGTTGTCATGCATGAAGTTCCGGCACACGCTCGATCGATCGAGCGGGCCGGCGGCCCCTGCCAGGCTGGTGGACGACGCCGAGTCGACCGAGGCTGCCTGTTTGGCGCCGGCGCATATCCAGCCGTATTCGTCGGCGATTCGGGCCAGGTGGTGACATTCGACGTCGATGGCGTGGAGAACGCGCTGCATGTCGCGGTCGACGTTCTGCTTTTCCGCCCGTTCGATGTGTTGATTTAACAGGTGTTGGACGTTGACATAAAGGACGGCGACCAGCCCAAGGAACACCAGGCCGATCAGGAGGAGCGTTTTCAGCCGCAATGTCATTATGGACGCTTTGTCTTTACGAATCTCCGCACCCGGAATGCCGACCGGCCGTCGTGAAAGAGAGCGCCGCAATCCGATGTCGCTCGCCGGGGGCTGGAACCACGAGACTCGTTTTGGTACCATCCCATGTCATAACGTGTTTATCGGCCGGAATGAGCGGCTGGATGAGCGATTCCCACACATGGGAAGAGACAAAATGACACTCATTCCGGACCAGGTGTCACTAGGCGGCCGACGGGGGGCGCGAACGCGCGCTTTTATTTGAACGGCGAGTCTGGTAAGTTTGGTCCCGGAGTCGGTCGAGACGGTCTGAATAAACAGTGGTTCGACCGGTCCGTGAGAGCCCGTGCCCGCGAAGGAAGCGGAGCGCGGTCCGTCTCGTTCCGACCGGAGACGACGCCATGAATCGCACGCCGAATCACCATGCGCCGAGTCTATTGGCGCCGCGCCATATGGCGCGTTTCATCCCCCTGGACCGATCGCACCGGGAGTTCTTCTGGATGCTGGTGCGGCGCGATTTGAAGGTCCGTTACGCCGGGTCGACGCTGGGCGGCCTCTGGAACCTGATCCATCCCCTGATGATGATCGCCATTTATATGATGATCTTCTCCTCGCTCATGCCCAGCCGCTTCGGGGAGAGCCGCGCCGCGGTGGATTACGGCGAGTTGACCTACGGCGTCCATCTGTGCGCCGGCCTAATCCCCTGGCTGTTGTTTTCGGATGTGTTGATGCGTTCGGTGGGGGTGCTGATCGAAAACGGCGGATTTCTTAAGAAAGTTTCCTTCCCGCCCATCATCCTGTTCACCACGGTGCTGTTCAACTCGTATCTGGTCAACGGCGCCGGTTATCTGTGCTTCATCGGCATCCTGCTCGCCCTGGGCAAGGCGGTGCCGGCGGCCGCGCTGGCGGGACTGGGCGTTATGGCGCTGCTGGGACTGACGGCGATGGGTCTGGGGTTGATTCTGGCCGGTCTGAACGTGTTCTTCCGCGACACGGCCCAGGTATTGACGATCGCCATGCAATTGCTTTTCTGGTTCAATCCGATCGTCTACGACAAGGATTTGATATTCGGATCGTCGACGCCCGCCGCCGCGGCCACGGCCGACTCCTGGTTAAGGCATGCCGGCCAGACGCTAATTCTTATCAATCCCTTCGAGCGATTCATCACCGCCAGTCAGCGGCTTTTCGGCATGAGCGTCTCCGCCCAGAACTGGCGCGATATGGCGATTTTGTTCGTCTTTCCGGTCGTCTGCATGGCGGCGGGCCTATTCTTCTTCCGGCGCATGCTGCCCGACATCCGCGACTGTCTGTAAACCCCGTATACGTTCCTACCGCTTCGGTTCCGCGCGTTCGCCGACGGGGCCGATCGTCCAGGCCGCGTCCGCCGCGATACGACCGTCGCCGGAAATGGGTCTGAAGCTGATCCGGCACGTCGCGGGGTCGAACAGGAGCCACCCGGTCGCAAATTCCGTTGCCATCTGCTTCGTGTCCAGCGTGTTGAAGCCGCGCAGGGGGGCGGGAACCAGCCCGGAGTCGCGCGCGGCGTCCAAGGTCTTCACGACGGCCGCCAGGTAGACCGCCATGTCACCCGGCGGCAAAACAATCACGTGGCCGCGGCCGACCGAGCGCACCTGGCCCGCGCCGCCCGGGACCGGGGATGCGGGGCTGGCAAGCCATCCTTTCATGACGGACGTGTCGCCGGCGACGGTCTCCCACGGGTCGTCGCCGTGCATGACGAGCATACCGCCCGCGCGCAGCCAGCGATCGATCCCGTCAAGTTCGTTTTGCTCATAAACTCGGCCGCTGGTGTGGACCAGCACGCGGTAATCGGCCAGCCAGCCCCACTCGATCATATTGCGGTCGACGATGTCGTAATCGAAAAAGAAGCGGCCGGGGGTGCAGAAGAGGTGCTGGTCTTTCGGGAACTTCGCCGCGTCGAGCAGGACTTGCGTGGTGGGGTAGAGAATGCCGATGTCGACGAGGGTGGGCTCAGTGGGGCGCAGCACGCGTTTGTAGTCGGCCACCAGGCCCGGGCGCAGGTGGAAATTGCCCGAACGCTGCATGACGTAGTCGAGGCCGACGCTGGCCTCCTCGAACATCTGGCGCAGCAATTCGGCCTCGGTCAGGTCGTCGGCGGGGGTTTCCGAACCGAAACCCACATCCAGCTTGCGGCAGACCGGGGCCATGCGCTTGTAGTACCAGTAAGCCGCGGGGCCGTGGGGGTTGCGACTGAACGCGCCGTGGGTCGAGCGGATCGTAAAGGGATTGAACCGAGCGACGGCGCGGCAGACGGCGGTGCGATCGAGCCCCAGGCAGGGGTCATCGCTGCCGAAGCCGATTTTGACGCTGAGGGGCTTGCTGGGGTAATGCTTGCGAACGGCGGCGATCATCGCGGCGGTGAAGCGGGTCTGGCTGCCTTGATACCAGTCGAGGAAATCGAGCCAGCGGCGGCGATCCTGATATCGTTTGTCCGGATCGGGGAATTCGATCGACGCGGGCGAGGCCAGCTTCACGCCCCAGGCGGCGCCCAGCGCCTCCAGGCTGCCGTAATGCGCGACGGCCCAGGCCTGAAAGTCGCGGCGGGCGTAAGGATCGCCGCACCAATAGCCCGCGTGCCAGGCGTCGTCATCCTGGGGGAAATACTGATACCAGACGCCGCCGGGGATGAATTGGGGCGTCCGGAGAATGAGGCCGATTTCGCCGTAATCGGCGGCGGGATAACCGATGGTGATCAGGTCGATTTTGTCGCCCACGTGGGCTTTGATGCCGGCGTAGATATGATCGATCGCCCGGAGCGTGCCCGGCGCCCAGGGAGAAAGGGCGTCGACCGATTTGCCCGTGCGCAGTTCGGTAAGGCGGACGTAATCGGGCGTTTGCTTGAACCACGCCGGGGCGAAATGGTCCCAGGAATAAATCTGGAACCTGAGGCCGCGCGCGTGGGCCAAGTCGTAAAGGCGGTTAAAATAACTGAAATCCCACTGGTCTTTGACCGGCTCGAGATAGCGCCAGTAGAAAAAAATTTCATCATGGGTCTGACCGGGAATGGCACGCTCGGTGATGGTCGCTTCGCTCTGCAGACCGAGTAGTTTGACCGCCTCGGTCTTGCCGCCGATGAAGGGGATGTCGTCGACGGATTTCGCCCGGCCGGAAACCTTGCCCGCCGGCGTGGACGATGGTGCGGCCGCCGATGAAACACCAGGGCCGCAAACGCCGCCGGCAAGCGACGCCAAACAAAACGACACGACAACCAGTCTGGATATCATTGCCGCTCCTCCGGGCACCTTGACCGCCGAGCCTGAAGCGCCTCGACCGGTGATACTCTTGGATTGCCTCCGGTATTGTCGAAACCCAAGTCACCCCCAGCGAGGATGACTTGGGTGGAGATTCGCCATGGGCCGACACATCCGGGGCGGGCGGGCGCCGTCAGCGCCGCCGGACGCGGGGCGGTTGGTCGCCCATGACCGGGCCGACTACCACGGCCTTCCCGCCGATCGGCTGGAAGGTGATCTCGAAGGTTTTGGGGTTGTAGAGCAACTTTCCATCGGGGAAATCGGTCATGAACATCCCCGGATGGTCGACGTTGAGACCGTGAAGGGGCACGGGGCCGACGAGATCCGGCCGGGCGAGTTTCAGCAGGCCGACGACCGTCGCCAGGTATTCCTCGACCGTGGCGCCCGGTAAAACGACCACGCAGCCGCGTCCAACCTTATAGAGTGTGCCCTTCCCGCCCGGGGCGGGAGCACCGGCGGCTGCCGGCTCGACGGCCGCGCCCGCCGGACCGGCGGGTTCGATCCAGGCCTTGGCGATCGCGCCGTCGCCCTCAACGGTTTCGAGCGGCCGCCCCTCACGCGCGACGAACAGGCCGCCGGCGCGCACCCACTGGTCGATCTTTTCGAGATTGCTCTTTTCGACGTAACGGTCTCCCGTCTGAATCAGGACGCGATAGTTGGCCAGTTTGCCCCAATCGATCAGGTTCTGGTCGAGGACGTCGTAGTCGAGGAACTCGCGCCCGAGGGAACAGAATGCGAGTTGGTCCTCGGGAAAGTCGGCGACGTTGAGCAGCAGGTGGGCGGTGGGGTAGAGCACGGCGATGTCGACCAGGCTGCGCTCCTGGGGCCGCAGGACGCGCTTGTAGGTGTCGATGGCGTCGGGGCGGGTGTGGAAGTTCTGGAAATATTGAAAGACATAATTAACGCCGGCGCTGGCGTCCTCGAACATTTCGCGCAGAAGTTCTTTTTCGGTCAGGTCGCCGCCGGGGGTTTCGCAGCCGAATCCCATGTCAAGGTCATGGGTGAGCGGCGCCATACGCTTGTAGAACCAGTAGGCCTTCTGATATTTTTCCCGATTGTAGGCGCCGTGCGTCGAGCGAATGGTGAAGGGCTTGAAATCGGCCATGGCCTTGATGACGCCGGTGCGGTCGAGGCCGGGCCGGGGGTCGTCGCTGCCGAAGCCGAGTTTTGTTTCCAGGTGGGTTTCGGGGAAGTATTTGCGGACCGCCTTGACGAACTCCACCGAAAAGGTCGTCTGGCTTTCCTCGTACCAGGTCATGAAGTCGATCCAATGGCGGCGATGGGCTTCGCGACTGGCGTGATCGGGGAAGGCGATGTCGGCGGCTTTGGGATAAGCGGTGCCCCAGGCGGCGTTGAGCGGATCGAGGCCGCCGTAGCGGGCCAGGGCCCAGTTGCGAAAATTGGGCAGAGCGTAGGGATCGCCGCACCAATAGCCGACGTGCCAGTTTTTCGGATCCTGCGGGAAGAAATCATAGAGATGCTGGCCGGGCAGGAAATTGGGCGCCCCGATCACCAGGCCGATCTCGCCGTAGTCCGAGCAGGGCGAACCGATGCTGATGATGTCGATGCGGTCGCCGGCGTGGGCCTTGAGGCCGGCGTAGAAATGATCGATGGCCGCAAGGCTGCCCGGAGCCCACGGCGAGAGCATGTCGACCGTTTTGCCGGTGCCCAGCTCCCGCAGGGGCACGTAGTCGGCGCTGTCCACGAACCACTTGGGGGCGTATTGAGTCCACGGGAACACTTCGATTTTGATCGAACGGGCCTGAGACAGCGCGGTCAGTTGATCGAAGTCGGCGAAGTTCCACCGGTCTTTTTCCGGCTCGAGCAGTCGCCAGCTCATGTAGACTTCGAGGTGTGTCTGGCCGGGAACCACCTGGTCCCTGAAAACATACTGATAATCTTTGCTTTTGTTGATTTGTGGCGCCCAGGTGCTGCCGCTGATAAACGGCACCCGGGCGATCGTGCGGGCGACTCCCGGGTCGGCGGATGACTCCGGTTGCGGCGAGGTTTGCGGATTGTCAGCGTTCATCTCAGTCCCCCGTAGTTTTATGGGTTCCGCCGCTTGCAAGGCGGGCGGCGCAAGCGCGGCGGCCCATGCGAAAGCGGCCAAAGCCACGGCCAGCGCGACGGTTTTCCGGCGAAATCCTGTGCATCCGGCGTCAAACATGAGAAGGTGCCCTTTCTTTCAAACCGATTGGAACCTGGAAACGCAAACGATTATTTGCGACAACAATAATGCAATGATTGCATCATAATCAAGAAGGACTCGACGGCGGCGGCGGAAGTTTGGCCCTGACCACGTGCCGAACGGCGGTCGACGGAGAGCCGCCGTCGGGCGAGGCAACTGTTCGCAATCTCGAGACGAAGCGCGTCGCGCCGGGGTGTTCAATCGATACCAAAAATGGATGAATTCCTGCTAGAAAACTCTGCCGCGCAGCCGGATGATTATACGCGCGCGGCGCTTAGACCTTTGGAACGACTCCCGGGGAAAGACGGAAGGATATAAGCGATCCCGCCGGCCGGCATGGGGCGCCACGGTAAGGCGCGAGTCGTAACCACGGGCAAGGAACTGGCCGGCGGCGGAAATAAAAACCGGATCGGGGAGCGAGTGATCGCATGAAAGCCAAGCTGACCAAACGCGAACGGGCGTTGCGTACGATTCGTTTCGAGGAGGTCGACCGGATTGCCACTTACGACATTCTCGACAACGACGGCGCCATCGCGCATTACGCCGGCGAGCCGGTGGACCCGGTAAACGGCGCGCGCGTCAAGTGCAAGGCCATCGCCCGCTGCCTCGATATGACGCGGATGCTGGGCGGCCCCAACGCGCCGGGACGACAGACCGACGCCGACGGCTTCGTGTGGCAGATCGAGCCGTGGACGAGTTGGATCGTCGAACGCCCGTTCAACGACCTGGAGAGCCTCGTCGCCTGGGTGAAAGAGAAGATCGTCCGGCTGCGTCAATACCAGCCGGGCGCGGCCGAGGCACGCCATTTCCACGAATACCTTTTGCGCCATCAGGCCTACCTGGGTATGGGCTGCGAGCGGCGGGGCGACTTGCCGGTGGTCGTGATCGAAAGCGGCGTGGGCGTCGACGCCGCCTACTCGCGTTGCGGCCTGGAATTGTTCTCGATGCTGGTGTGCTTCGAACCGGAACTCGCCGACGAGTGGATCGAAGAACAAAATCTGGCCGAAATCCGCCGTGTGCGGGCCATCGCCCGCCCCGACCTGATCCCGGTGGCGCTGACCTACGACGACCTGGCCAGCAAAAACGGGCCGCTGTTCGCGCCCGACTGGATTCGTCAGCATCACATCCCGCGCCTCAAGCGCCTGGTCGAGGCATGGCACGCGCGCGACACCTATTGCCTGTATCATTCCGACGGGAACCTGATGCCGATACTTGACGACCTGGTCTCGACGGGCATCGACGGCCTCAACCCAATCGAGACGTGCGCCGGGATGTCGATCGCCGAAGTGCGCCGGCGGCACCCGCGGTTGTTCATGGCCGGCGGCATCGACGTCAGCCAGTTGCTGCCCCACGGGACGCCGCGCCAGATCCGGGCCCGATGCCTCGAAGCCATCGCCGAGGCGGATGGGGTGGGTTACTTTCTCGGCTCGACGACGGAAATCATTCCAGCCGTGCCCGCGGCCAATGTCGTGGCGATGCTGGAGACGCCCAAAGTGCTGGCCCGCCGGGCGCGCCGGAATCGTTGAACGAGACAGCACCGACTGATCCCGGCATGGAGCGAAGATGAAGAGGCGCTCTCTCGTTCGCCATGACAATCGTCGACGAGAACAGGCGGGCGATCGTCGCAATGAAGAGTTCCGCGACGTGGTCGTCAAGGAACCGGCCATCCCGAAGATCTCGCCGATCCTACGTGTATCGTGGGGCGGCCGCGAAGAAGTCTTCGCGTTGGCGCGCCCGAGTGTGGCAGAATCGCGCCAGGCGAAACGGCGATGGGCGCATCGGCACGGTCACCTGACCGGCGGATGGCCGGGTTTTTCGTCACACCGACCGAGGAGGCTGACGCGATGGCCATGACTCCGCGCGAGGTCGTCGCCCGCACGATCCGCTTTC
>JAMCWS010000347.1 GCA_023480605.1 bacterium | reverse complement strand
GATGCCCGCGCGGCCCTCGCCTACAGCGCCTCGGCCATCACGGCGCCGCCGACCGGACCGCGCCCGATACTGTAGTACTCGAAGCCGAGGCGCTGCATGCGCTCGGGCTGGTAGAGATTGCGGCCGTCGAAGATCAGCGGCTGGGCCAGCAGGTCCTTAAGCCGCTCCAGGTTGAGCAGTTTAAACTCGTTCCACTCGGTTGACGATCACGAGCGCATCGGCCCCCTCGGCGGCGGCGTAGGCGTTTTCGGCCATCTCGATGGCGGGAACGAGGGCCTTGGCGCCCTCCATCGCCACCGGATCATAAGCGCGGACGCTGGCCCCCCGCTCCAGCAGGAAGCGGGCAATCTCCAGGCTTTTGGCTTCGCGCAGGTCGTCGGTATTGGGTTTGAAGGCCAGGCCCAGCATGCCGATCTTCCGCCCCTTGAGCGGGGCCAGGCGCGCCGCGATCCGGCCGCAGAAGCGCGGTACGCGCGTGTCGTTGATGTCGACGACGGCGTTGAGCAGCGGATTGGACTCGCTGAACACCCGGGTGGTGTGCATGAGCGACAGGGTGTCTTTCGGGAAACAGGAGCCGCCGTAGCCAAGGCCGGCCTGCAGGAAGGCCGCGCCGATGCGCGAGTCGTAACCCATGCCCTTGGCCACCTGGAGCACGTCGGCGCCAACGCGTTCGCACAAGTCGGCGATGGCGTTGATGAAACTGATCTTGGTGGCCAGGAAGGCATTGGAGGCGTACTTGATCATCTCGGCGCTGGCGACGTCGGTGATCAGCATCGGGCGTTCAAGCGGGGCGTAGAGTTCCAGCAGCGTCATCGCGACCGTCTTGCTGGGAGCGCCGATAATGATGCGGTCGGGCTGAAGGGTGTCCTGGATGGCCGATCCCTCGCGCAGGAACTCGGGGTTGGAGACGACGTCGAAATCGATGCGGCGGCGCTGATTCTTGAGGATGATGTCGCGCACGAGGTTGCCCGTGCCCACCGGCACGGTGCTCTTGTTGACGATCACCTTTACGCGGTCGATGCAGCGCGCGATGGCCAGCGCCGCCGCTTCGACCTGGCTCAGGTCCGTCTCGCCGTCATTCTTGGGAGGCGTGCCGACGGCGATGAAGACCACGTCGCTTTTGGACACGGCCGCCTCGACGTCGCTGGTGAAGTTGAGGCGCCGGTCTTCGAGGTTGCGCCCCAACATCTCCTTCAGCCCCGGCTCGTAGATCGTCGGCTCGCCGCGGCTCAGGCGCGCGACCTTGGTGGGCTCCTTGTCGACGCAATTGACCTCGTTGCCCAGGTCGGCGAATACGACGCCGGTGACCAGACCGACGTAACCGGTTCCAATGACTGCGACATTCATCTAAACACTCCGGATCGGGGCGGCATTGCTGCCGGGGATGGGTTGACGGCCAGCCACTCGCGCCAGGCGGCGGGTCGCCGGATGCCCGTTATCAGCAGTCCGGCCGGGCGCGGCGCAATCGCGGCCACACGCCACTGCATATCACTTCCGGGCGCCAATTGCACCCAAATAGTATCCGCCCTGCGCGCCGGCCGCTCGACATGTGCGGGCGTCGCGCGCAAGGTTCTACGCGACGGCGCTCGTGTTCGTCCTGAGAAAATCCTGGACGTCGATGACACGGCCGGTATGAGCGGATTCGACCGCGGCGAAAAGCAGGGCGCAACACTGGATATTGTCATCCAACGTATTCGGCGGCGGGGCGCCGCCGTTGAGCCAGTTCACGAATAATTCGGCCAGCCATGCATTGGTCCAGGCGGGTTGCCGCGCCAATTCCTTTTCCGTAACAACGCGTTCCCCGCCAAGGTCGCTCATAATCCGCAGGCGGCGATTGTCCAGCTCCAGGGTTGCCAGTTCGCACTCGGCGCGAAAATAATCCCGCCCCCAACCGTTGAGCGTGGTCGCACTCGTCTTGTTGCCTTCGTAGAACACCCGAACGCCGTTGGTCATCGTCATCGTGATCAGGCCGTTCGAGTCGCCCGCGTATTCACCCCACGGCGGATTCCACGTGGCCGCGTAAACGGTTTGGGCATCGGCGCCGCTGAGCGCGCGGATGATGTCGAAGTGATGCACGGTGCCTTCAACCAACAGGGGATCGGCGATCTCATGCCGGTACTTCCCCCAACTGGCGAATTTGCGGCAATTCCAGGTGTTCCGTCCGATCAGGCTGCTCAGCCGGCCATACCGGCCGCTCTTGATCTCGCGTTCCAGCGTCTGCTTGTCCTGATCGAATCGATGACTCATGGTCACCGCCATCTTCAGTCCCGCGTTCATGACCTTGCGGTAAATGCGACAGCAGGCCGCCATGGTGTCGGCGATCGGCTTTTCCGACAAAATGTGACAACCATGCTTCACGGCCAGATCCACCATTTCCTCATGTATGGAGGGCGGAACGACAATGACGATGAAATCGGCTTCTCGCTCGGCCAGCGCCTGCGCCGCGCGGGTGTATAGTTGCTCGTCGCTCAGGCCCAATTGCGATTTGGCCTTGCCCAGCGCGTCGGGGTTGATGTCGACCGCCGCGACGGGCTCCGCCAGGCCCAGTTCCCTGAGACGCGGCAGAACGGCCGTACACCAGTGTTGTCCAAATCCTCCCACGCCGATGTGAATGTAACGAAGAGGCTTGTTCATTGGAAGATTCTCCGCCACCGGTAGTAACACCATTTCGCGGTCATAGTGATGTGTTACAACGAGTCGACTGTTAAGACGACTTTTTAGCCACGGATAAAACAAAACGCAATAGCCAGGAATCATTGCGACGGGCCATGAGCCTTGGCGGCGACCTGGTCGATGAGGCGATGCAGCCGGACCGCGTATTCCGAACCCATCGAGTCCAAAGCGATCCACTGGCGCTGCGCCGCTTCGGGTTGGTCCAGCCGCAGGTTGACGCGGCCCAGTTCAAAGAGCAGCGCCGGGGCGGCCTCTCCCTGGGCGATGGCCTCCTCCAGGGAAATCCGGGCAAGGTCCAGTTCTCCGGTCTGCGCGTAAAGCATGCCCAGCAGGCCGTAGATCGGTCCGCGGTGCTCCGTCGGCGTCTTGTGCAAGCCGTTGGTGCAAACCTGAATGGCGGGTCCGGGCTGGTCGGCCTCTTCGTAATGGCGGGCCAGCGCGCAGCAGGCGGCGACGTAATCCGGCTTGATGGTCAGCGCCCGCTGTAATGCCTCGCATCCCTCCTCCGACCGCCCTTCCTCCAGGTAGCACAGCCCCAGTTCCTTCCAGGCCGTGGCATGGCGTTTGTCCAGCAGAAGCGCCCGACCCAGAACTTTGCGAGCGTCGGCCGGCTGGCCGTTGGCGCGCAATAAAATGCCCCACCGCACCCAGGCGGCGGCATCTCCCGGCTGGAGCTTGAGATACTCGCTGATGGCGCGCGCGGCGGCCCCGCGCTGGCCGAGTTTCATGAGGGCGATTCCCAGGTTGCCCAGCGCCACGTCGTTGCGCGGCGATTGTTCGAGCGCGGCTCGGAAGGCATCGGCGGCTTGCTGATACTCACCTCGGTTCAACAAATCGCAACCGCGGCGCGTGGCTTCTTCATAACTCTCCGGAGTTTTCATGGATCGGCGTCAACCTTTCCCGGACCTTCGTCAGGGAAGATCCGTCGATTGTTCGATCACCCTACCCGCCAAGATGATTCGCCATGGTGAAGCGAGGTGGATGGTTGTTTTATAACACCGAGTCACTGCCGATTGCAACCAAAGTTGCCGCGAAAAATCAAAGGTGTTGTACGCTTCGTTCATGGGGACAATTGTATTGTTCCCCTTCTTTTTGGGATTGGGGCCGCCGGGCGTCACGGGTGGGACGGCCCCGCTACCCGGCCGACCAAGCCCGTCCTGGCGGCTCCGAATGCCTCATCGAGCCGGCATTCCATTCATTTTGTATCTCCCGTCGGGTCTTGCCATCGCAAGCGGCTCCATGCAATTATTGCGGGCATGCCGAAGAAAGAGGTCGCACACGACATGGACATATCCGCACGCGCCTTGCACACGGACTGTTATGCCTACTTGGATCCCATTCGGAAATGGAAATGGGAAGCCGGTTGCATCGAAACTCGCGGAATCCGATACCACCCAAATCAAAGGAGATTGAAGTAATGTTTGACCGCACAAGAAGGAGGCGCGCGCGCAAGATGACAATCATCGGTTTGATCCTGGGTGCGATGGCCGGAGGCGGTCGGAGCGGCGCGCCGAATCCATCGTCGGGGCCGACGAAAGAGCTCGCCCGAAGCGCCGACGAAATTCCATTTATCATCGGGGCGCTGGACATACCCGAAATGTGGCATCACGGCAATCGGGGCGTCATGGAAAACCAACTTGTCCCCGGTCTGACGCACATCGAGGCCTGGGTCTATTGGCGCCCGCTCGAACCATCCAAGGATCAGTGGGACTTCCGGGAATTCGACGCGATGCTCGCCCTGAGCCGCGAGAAGGGGCTCAAGTTCCTCGTCCTCCCCTGGCTCATGTATGCGCCCGAGTGGTTCAAAAAGTCGCCCGACTACACGCCGCTGACCGAGATGCGCACCGGCAAATCGGTGGATGTTCTTTCGCCCTGGGCGCCGGGCACACTCGCCGCATACGACCATTTCTTTGCCGAGTTGGCGCGGCGTTACAACGACAGCATCGATATCCTCAAATTCAGTTACCCGGGTTCGGACTTCGGCGAGGTGGGCATGCTGCTGGGCAGCAAGGGATTCCTGCCGGGCGGAATGCGTTACGAGTTTTTGCCGCAGGATCCGGAAGCCTGGAAGGCGGGCTACTGGTGCGGCGACCGGTTTGCGCGCGCCGACTTCCGCGAACGGATGCTCGAAAAATACGGCGATCTGAATCGGCTCAACGCGGCCTGGAGCACACGTTTCGACGGCGCCGCGGCGATCGAATACCCCGATCCCGACCGGCGCGGCAATGAACGCCGCCGCTGGCTGGATTTCATGACTTGGTACCAGGAAACCCAGGTCCGCAACATGGCGAAATTTCTGAAAATCATACGTAATCATTTCCCCGACACGTTTATGGATATACCGCTCGGTTACGGCAGCGACATGCCCAGCGACGGCGACGACCGCACGGCCATCATCCGCGCGGCGGCCGATTTCAAACCGCTGACGATCCGTTCAACGCACGGCAGCGTCAACCGCGCTCCGATGCCGCGCGCCTACTGGTTCTATAAGCGCATGGCTCCGCTCGCGCACCGGCTGGGCCTGAGCTTTTGCACCGAGCCGCCGGGCGGCGATCTGAAATATCCTGAACTGCAGCGCCAATATTTCGAGGACGCCTCGGCGGGCGCCAACCTGATTTTCCAGTACTTTCAAAACTTCCACCTGCGGCCCAACGTCGTAGAGGAATACAAGCGTGTCTTGCGCCCGCAGGAACGATCGCTGGTCGATATCGGCGTGCTCTATCCTTCCACCCAGATGCTGCTCGACATGAACCATTTTCCCGGCTGGCCGGAAGGGCAGATCCGCTTCTGCGACCTTGGACGCGAGTTCTTCGACTACGACGTCGTCGACGAAAACATGATCGGGTGGGACCGGCTCGCCGACTATCGCGTCCTGCTCCACACCAATGGCCTCGTCTATCGCGAAGCGACGCTGCGGGCCATCGACCGGTGGCTGCGCGCCGGCGGAATCCTCGTCACGTGCGGCGCGCCGCGATGGGAGGATTGGGACGGCGCGAAGACGATCGCGACCGCCTGGCGGGCGAACGAAGACCCCACCCCGGCGCCGGGGGTGCGCGTCTGGCGTGTCGGCAAGGGTCGACTTTTTACGGCCGACGAGACGGCGATGCCCGAATACCTGGCGCGGGTCGTCAGGATCCTGGCGCACGTTACGGGAGCGCCGGGAGCCGATAGTTCGCTCCACGGCTTCGACGGCAAAGCCGACAGCAAGTGGGTGACGGAATTCCCGGACGGCCGGCTCGTTTTCGACGCGCAAAGCCTGGTGACTCAATTCATCAAAAAAGACGCGAATTGACGCGGCACGACCGGCGCGGGTTGCGTCCGCTCCCCGGCCGGCCGAGCCAGGCGACGTTACCGGCCCGCCGCGAATTAATCAGGCATGATTTGACCCGTTGGGTAGTGGCGTATTCAAATCGCTTGCAACTGGCCGCGCCCGATGGAAAGATTCACCATGATAAAGGCGGTATGAGTTGATCGAGAGCCAAATGGTCGTTGTCGGCCGTAAAGGAGCGCAACCATGTCCAATGAGCACAACGGGTCGCCGTCGCGGGGGTGCGGGCGCCGCGAATTCCTGCAAGCCGCCGTTGCGATCCCCGCGGCGATGATCGGCGCGCAGGCCGTTATCGGCGCCTCGGCGCCCGCCCCGGCGAAAATGCCCCTTATCCGGATCGGCAGGCACTCGATCTCGCGCCTGGTTTGTGGATCGAATCCGTTCAACGGCGGTTCGCACCTGTCGGGTTTCGTCAACCGCGAGATGCGCGAGTATTTCACTCCCGAAAAGATCCTCGAGACGCTCCGCCATTGCGAAGAACTGGGCGTCAACACCTGGCAGTCGGGAAACAAAAACCTCGATTTGTATCGCCGGCACGTGAAGGAGACGGGCAAGATGCATTTTCTAAGCATCGAATCCAACGACCCGAACGTGATCGGCGAACTCGCCCAGGCCGGCTGCATTGGCATCGCCCATCACGGCGAGGTGACCGATCAGCTTTTCAAGCAGGGCAAACTCGACCAGGTCAACGATTACCTGAAACGCATCCGCGACGCTGGGCTGCTGGTGGGTGTTTCAACCCACATGCCCGACGTGGTCGACGCCATCGAATCCAAGGGCTGGGACCTGGATTACTACATGACGTGCGTCTACCAGCGCCACCGCACCGAAGCCGAATTGCGCGAGCTTCTGGGCCATGTCCCGCTGCCGGTGGGCGAAGTCTACCTGAAGAGCGACCCGCCACGCATGTTCAAAGCGATGCGGCAGACCCGGCGGCCCTGCCTGGCGTTCAAGATCCTGGCGGCCGGCCGGCTCTCCGACCGCCCCGAGTGGGTGGAAGCGGCCTTCCGCGAAACATTCGCCGCCATCAAGCCGGGCGACGGGGTCATCCTGGGAATCTACGACCGCTACAGCGACCAGGTGGCCGAAGACACGGCCTATGTTCGCCGCTTCAGTTAGGACTTGCCTCTCGGCCGCACCCCGGGATTATTTACGCCGCAAGACTCGCGGAGCAATGCCGTCGCGGGTGATCAGCCGTCCAACGACTCGCCCGGTAGGCCGCCGTTGAAAACCTAATTAAAAATCCCTCCCTCCGGGATCGCCTCACAAGATGACGGGGCCGGATACGAACATCGCGAACAGCATCTCCGGTTGTTCGTCGCCGATCGTTCCGGGTATGATCACAAAACAAAACAATCAAGTTCCGTCCCTCACCGATTCCGTTCGCCTTCCCGCCGGGCGCCCCTCATCATGCTTCGAAGCGCTTGCCTTTGGACGCGGGCGATGGGATGATCCGCTTTAGATCATGCCGATCGCGCAATTTGGCCAGTCGGGGGGGACCGGTTTATCAATGAGTGAAGCACCGACGATCGTCCGAGAGCCGGTGGCGGCCGAACTGTTGCAGCCGCCCGCCGAAAAAGTGCCGGTTGGCCGTAAAATCGCCTATGGCGCCGGCGCCATCTCCGATCAATTTGTCACCAACGGCATCGGGTCGCTGGCGATGCCCATTTATAATCTCGGCCTGGGTCTTGATCCCCGCCTGCTGGGCTGGATCATGGCGCTGCCGCGTGTGTTCGACGCCATCATCGATCCGTCGATCGGCAATCTCTCCGACAACACGCGCACCCGCTGGGGACGCCGGCGCCCGTATATTTTGATCGGCGGCGTCGTGCTTTCGGTTTTTTTCGTGGCGATGTGGCTGGCGCCCCGGTCCCTCGCGGGCAGGACGGTCACGTTCGCTCTGCCTTCCTGGCTGGGCGGCACGATGCATCTGCCCCATCTGGCGATTTATTTTCTGGTCACCTCGATGCTCTGCTATTTTGGCTACGCTTTCTTCTCGGTGCCGCGCGGAGCGATGGGCATCGAGATGAGCACCGACTACCACGAACGGACGGCTATTTTCGCCTGGAACACGTTCCTGGCCTACACGGCGGCCTTTCTGATGCCCTGGCTTTACAACCTTTCTTTTCAAGCGGGCAAACTGGCCGGCGGGGACGAAATCCTCGGCGTGCGCTACGTGGCGGCGGGGGTGGGCGTCGTCATGCTGGTCTGCGCCCTGGCGCCGGCCCTTTTCGTCCGCGAGCGCGCGGGGACCTTCGGGGCTCAGCCCAAGACTCCCCTGTTCGAGGGCCTGAGAATGACGTTCAACAATTACCCGCTGTGGCTGATGTTTACGATTGTTTTTCTGGTTCTGCTGGCCTGTTCGATGATCGGCCCGATGGGCCTTTACATCAGCATCGATTACATCTGCGGCGGCGACAAGAAATGGGCATCCTATATCGGCGGCGTGAACGGCGTGCTGCAAGGAGCGGTCGGCATCGCCGTGACGCCCCTGGTCGCCTGGACGGCCCGCCGCATCGGCAAGAAGTCAACCATGGCGCTCGGCCAGATCATCGCCATTGGCGGTTTTGCCGCGAGTTGGTGGCTCATGACACCTCGTTTCCCTTATCTGCAATTGGTCAAGACCGGCCTCGTCACGTTTGGCCTGACCTCCGTCTGGGTTCTTTGGGGCTCCGTGATGGCCGATATCTGCGACCTCGACGAACTCAAGTACGGCCTGCGGCGCGAAGGCATGTTCGGCGCGGCCGTCACCTTTCTGATGAAGGCCAGCACCGCCTGCGTCACCGTCGTCGCGGGCTATGCGTTGATCTGGGCGGGGTACCGCCCCGGCGGCATGCAAACCGTGGCGACGCTGACGCTGATGCGCGTGCTCTATATCGCGATCACGGTCGGTTGCCTGCTCGTTTCGCTGGCGTTGACGTTCATCTTCCCCATCAACGAGAAGTCGGCGCGCGAAGTGCGCGCGATACTGGACGCGCGCAACGGCAGGTCGGGTTGAGCGGAATTGACCGGATCGACTGAGCCTCTACGGCGGCGTTGGCTCGACCATGAACCTTCAGCCGGCACGCATATAAAGTGAACCACCAAGTTGAGACATGGCAGATGCGTGAAAACGATTCGAGGCATAAGGATTCCATTAGGCGGGTGACGGATGAGATTTGGATTCGCCATCCCGTGTACCGTTGATCGCTTGGTGTCTTCGTGTCCTGGCGGTTGGAATCGTATCGTTTCGATAAAACCAAGGTGACTCGGTCAAGATGGCTCTTGCCCGTCGTGGGCGATTATGTTTTTCTGGTAGTGAAAGCCGGCACCCGGGCGCCGCGGCCGCGCCGCTCGGGGTTCGCGAGCGCCCCGGGGGATCGCGCCCAAGGTTCCTCCTGGAAACGGTTCGATCATGACCAAAGAGCCACCGCTGACGCCAATGGTGCGCCAGTATCTGCAAATCAAGGCGAACCACCCGAACGACATCCTCCTCTACCGCATCGGCGACTTCTACGAGACTTTCGGCGACGACGCCAAGGCCGCCGCCGAGATTCTGGGCATCACGCTCACGCGCAAGCACATTGGCCAGGGCCGCACGCTGCCGCTGGCCGGCATCCCTTACCACGCGCTCGACGCCTACCTGGGCCGCCTCATCCGCGCCGGGCGGCGCGTGGCCATCTGCGACCAGGTCGAAGATCCCAAGACGGCCAAGGGGGTCGTGCGGCGCGAGGTGACACGCGTCGTGACCCCCGGCACGGTCATCGAGGAAGGACTGCTCGACGACAAGGCGGCCAACTACCTGGCGGCCGTCGCCCGCCACCAGGGCAACTGGGGCCTGGCGCTGGCCGACCTTTCGACCGGCGCGCTGGGGGCGACCGAACTCGCCGGCGCCGACGCCCGAGCCGCCGTGCTCAACGAAATCGCCCGCATCGCCCCTTCCGAAATGCTGGCCACCGAAGACGATTGGACGCTGCTCGAAGGCGGTCTCAGTGGGCTCCATGGCTCGCCCGGAAACGCGGCCGCCGGGCCGATGCTGCGCACCCGCATCGACCGCGGCATGATCCGCCTGGACGCGGCGCGCGCGGCCCTGCTCGAACAACTGGGCGTCACCACGCTCCAGGGCTTCGGCGCCGAGGATTCGCCGGCCGCCATCTGCGCCGCCGGGGCGCTGCTGACCTACCTCCGCGAGACGCAGCGGCGCGGGCTGGGCCACATCCGCGGCCTGCGCATTTACTCGGTGCGCGACACGATGATGCTCGACGCGACCACGCAGCGCTCGCTCGAACTGGTGCGCAACATGGTCGACGGCGGGCGGCGCGCCACGCTGCTCGAAGTGCTCGACCACACACGCACCCCCATGGGCGGCCGCCTGCTGCGCCAGTGGGTCCTCCAGCCCCTCCAGGATCCCGAGGCGATCGAGGCGCGTCTGGACGCGATCGAGGGTTTGCTGGCCGACGCCGGGGCGCGTGAAACATTGCGTGAGGGGCTGCGCGGCGTGCGCGATCTCGAACGAATCCTGGCGCGCGTCCACTGCGCCACGGCCAACGCGCGCGACCTGGCGGCGCTGGCGGCGTCGCTGCGCGAGGCGCCCGCCGTGAAAAGCGCCCTCCTGCGCGTCGGGCGGGGGGGCGCTGCGTCCCTTGGGCGAG
>JAMCWS010000179.1:1311-10644 GCA_023480605.1 bacterium | reverse complement strand
ATAATCGTCGAACCGCAGCACCTTGGGCGGACGGGTCAGCAGGCAGCCGTAATAACAAGCCGCCTTGAACGATCCCATCCGCGCCGCGCGATCCTCGGCGACGGCGGCCTTGAGCGCCTCGACGCCGATTTTCTGGAAAACCTGAATAACATTGAGAATGCGGGTGCGGCCGCTGACCGGCAGCTCGACGATGTCGGACATTTCGCGGCTCAGTGCCCCGTCGCCGCGCAACGCTTCGGCCGTCTTGATCAGTTCCATCGAGCACATCGGGCACGGGGCGAGCAATTCGTCCAGCCCGGCGCGCTCGGTCAAACCCAGGTTGCGCGCCGGCAGGGCCTGCGACAGTTTGCGATTGATCGAATGGGCCGCCGAAGCCCCGCAGCAGATCCAGTCGTCCAGTTCGCGCAGGCCCACGCCCAGGGCGCCCAGGCAGGCGCGCACCGACGCCTCGTAGTCGTTGGAGGAACCGTGCAGCGCGCATCCGGGGTAGTAGCCGATCTCCATTTTTCAGCCCCCCAGGCAACGCCGGAAGATGCGCTCGATCACGCGGCGGTCGCGCGCTTTACCGCCCCTCAGATGCAGTTTGCCGCGCCGCATCAGTTGGGGGGTCAGCAGGGCGTCTTTCATCAGGAGGGGCAGGTTCAGGTCGCCCAAAAAGGCTCGGGTCTTGAACGCGCCCGCCAACTCAAGCTCATTCAACCGGCCGTTGCGCCTTATGTTTTGCAGGAAGGCCTTCTGGAAAATGACCGTCCGCCGCTGGGCAGGGGCGGCGAGGTTTTTTCCCGCCGCCAGTTCGCGCAGGGCGTCCATCACGCCGGCACAATCGACTGATTTGGGGCAACGCGCCGAGCAGGTCTGGCAGGCCACGCAAAGCCAGATGGCTTCGGCCTTCATGGCGCGCTCTTCCAGGCCGAGTTGCACCAGGCGCACAAGTTGGTTGGGGAGTTGGTCCATGCGGCCGGCGACGGGGCAGCCGGCCGAACACTTGCCGCACTGGTAGCAGTCGGCGGCGCGGGTGTGGGCGAGGGTGTCAATGGCCGAAAAGACCGGTTGCATATTAGAGAAGCCCGTGGCGAAGGCGCGTCTTGTGGCGGTGGCGATATTTCGGCGGTCGTAGCCTGCCCGATTGGCGTTCAGTCCGAATCCGTGATTATTTTCACAAATCACCGCGCCCCTATGCCTCGATCAATGTCGTAGTCCGGCTCGGGATCGAGTATGCAGGGCGTCACGCGCCGGTCCAACCGGCGCCTTCAGGCTGATTTGCCGTTGTGGTAGCACACTCCCCCGCCGCTGTCCACATGATTCGGTGAATACCTATACGGTAAATAAGTCCGCGGCGCATACATGGGCGGCATATGTGAAACGCAGGCCAAACACCAGACACGCATCTCCGTGCTCGCGATCGAGATTGGTGTTGTGATCGTGGTTGTGATCTAGTTGAATATAAAGGTTTCGATTTCATGCACGACTACGATTTCGATCACGATAACGAACGGATTAATCGGAAAGCACTATCGGAATTCGCAGCCGCCTTCCGGGCGGTATCCTCTTTCGGTAAATCGCCGCCGTGACTCATGCCCGACGCGATGCTCCGTGCCCGACGCTCGCGTCCGGCACGCGACATAAAGGCTCCAACGCGGCCTCGAACTGCCGGGCGCCGGTCTCGGCGTTGAATTCGCATTCGACCCGAGCCCGACCCGCCTCGCCCATCGCCCGGCGCAGGGAAGGGTCGCTCAGCAGGCGGACGAGTGCCGCGGCAATCGCGCTCGTGTCGTCGCCGTCGACGCGCAAGCCCGTGGCGCCCTCCTCGATGGCGTCGCCGGTGCCGCCCGCACGGCCCCCCAGAACCGCCGTGCCGCAGGCCCCCGCTTCGAGGAAAACGATACCGAATCCTTCGGTATCGCCGGCGACGTCGCGGTTGGTCTGGACGAACAAGTCGGCCGCGCCAAAAAGATTCGGCAGTTCGGCGTCGGGCACGAATCCCAGGAAACGAACCTGCGCCTCCAGTCCCAATTCGGCCGCCAACGTCTTGAGACGCGCCTCCTCCTCCCCTCGTCCACCGATGATGTAAAGCCAATCCTCGGGCAATCCGCGCGCCGCCGCCAGCGCCCGCAGCACCTGGTCAACCCCTTTGCGCGCCACCAAGCGGGCCACCGTCAAGGCGACCGTCCTCCCTTCCCAGCCCAGGCGGCGGCGCAGGGCCGTGCGGTCGGCGGGGGGGTGGAAGCGCGTCGTGTCGATGAAGCAGGGCAGGCAGCGGATTTTTTCGGGCGCCAGGCCGGCAAGGGCGCGCAAACGCTCGCCCGAGTAGCGGCTGATGACGAGGTTGAGGTCGGCGCGGCGATAGGCCCGCAATTGCTGGCGGCGCATCCAACGGGCCGCCGGGCCGTATTCGAGCCGCATCGTGAGTTCTTCGCCCAGGACGTAATTCACGCGCGCGATGCCGCGCGGCACGCGATTGAGCAACCAGCCGCCGCGGTAGGTTCCCCCGCAGACCACGACCGCCGGACGCAACCGGGCGACGAGGCCATCGAAGGCCCGCGCCGTCGAGCGATAAAAAGCGACCGTCTCGGCCAGCTTACCCCAAACCGTGCGCGCGTCGAAATGCAAACTCAGCCGCTCCACGCGCCGGACCTGGTAGCCGCGCTCCACGGGCGCCGCGGCGTCGAAACGCGCGACGGCTTCGGCGTCGCACCCGCGCCCCTCGGCAAGAACGACCGGCTCGAACGCCGTCAACCGGCGCAGAAGCAGGTCATAAAGCTGCGGCGCTCCGCCGTAGTGCGCCGGCATGAAGTAAGGGGCGATCAGAAGGAGAACGGGTCTGCTCGCGGGAAGCATATAATGGAGTTCGTTATCGTTATCGTTATCGCGATCGTTGCCGCAATCGCGATGCTTGTTGCCTTTCCCTGATGGCACGGATCGGTTGCATCCGCGACGGCGTCACCGAACCGGTCCCGCGCGGGACTTCAATCGAGCGCGATCCGCCCGGCGGGACCATAGGCGAAATTCATCCGCCGCCGCTGAGCGCGCGAAAGATCCGCCGCGAAACACATGACCGCGCTCAGGTAACCGGCGTCGGCCCCCTGGGCGGGCCGATAGCCCGCGTCCTGCATCATCCGGCGCAGCAGGAGCGCATGGGCGAGATCACCGCCGCCATGACCCGAGCCGTCACCGTGCGTGTCGTGCGCCGTCGTCGCGCCCGTCCGGTTGTCATGGTGATAGACGGTGTGTTCGGCGTGGTTGCCCCAAATCCGGCCGCGCTTGCCGATGGCGTGGAAGTTCCGGCCCGCGCGCGGCCCCATGCAGTGGAAATTGAGCATGAAATTGGCCACCGCGCCGCTTTCGTATTCCAAGCAGATCCCCTGCACGTCGGCGACGTCCTTGTCGATGTTGTAGATGCAGCGATTGTTCTCGCGGATGAATCGGTGGAGCGCTGCCTCGCCCTTGTCCTCGTGCGTCGAAAGCGCCGGCTGCCGGTAATACTTGCATGCCGGGGCCTCGTCGCACTCGTCGCAAAACCTCGGCCGCGCCGGGTCGGGCCGGAAGATGAGCGTCGAACCGTAGGAGTTGAGCGATACGGGCCGGCAGCCCATCATCCAGTTGAGGATGTCCATGTCGTGGCAGGACTTTTCGAGCATCGAGCCCCCGCTCTGGCCGGCGTGGCGGCGCCACGGACTGCGATTCATGATCGACGTGACCCCGGTGCCCGGCAACTCGTCGGCCTGGATCGAGACGACCTCGCCGATCGCCCCCGCCGCGATCAGTTCGTGGATCGTGGCGTAAAACGGCGTCGACCGCAGGACAAAACCCAAAAGGACGCGACCGCCCCCCGCGCGCTCCGCGTCGAGGATGCGTTCGCAGTCGGACTGCGTCGTGGCCAGCGGCTTCTCCAGGGCGACGGGCAGCCCCCGCTCCAGGCAGGGCACGGCCTGATCGGCGTGAAGATGATTGGGCGTGCAGATGACGACGCCATCCAGATCGCCGTGCTCGCGCAGCAAATCGCGCCAGTCATTGTATTCGCGATACCCGCCATCGAGACCGGCCTGCGTGGCCATGGCCTTGCGGTGCTCCGCGTCCGGATCGGCCAGGGCGACGACGGCGACGTCGCCGATGGATTTGTAGGCCTGAGCGTAACAGACGCTCCGTCCGCCGGTCCCGATGATGGCCACTTTGAACATATTACATGGACTTCCTCGCGTGGGATTGCGTTCACGGTCATTATGAAACAATGACCGGCGGTGTCAAGCCGGCAGAATGCGTGACGGAGGCGATATGCAGGGCTAAATCGGCCGAGACGCCGAGAGGTGGCATCGATTTTGTGCATTGATTTTGTGCTTGCCAAGACAGCCGCGCTCTGAGTATAAGATGGGTTCCGGTGTGGGCCTGTAGCTCAGCTGGGAGAGCATCGCGTTCGCAACGCGGGGGTCGGGGGTTCGAGTCCCCCCAGGTCCACCACTCCAACGATTCGACTTACGAAGCCGCCGAGCCCCCGGCGGCTTCTTTCGTCCATAATGCTTGTCCATACTCCCCAGCCTCGTTTCCCATGTAATCGGACAGGTCGATCGCCATTACCGGCGCCGCCGCATGATAATATCGCGATGTCGTGCTGATCTGGCTGTGTCCCAGGGTCGCCTTGACGACAAAGGGATTATACCCCAGGGCTTCAGCTACCAGCGTGCAGTAGGTGTGTCTGAAGCTGTGCGCCGTCAGCTTTTTGCCTAAAAGGTCCACCTTGTCGATCGCGGCCCGCTTGAGGATCCGTTCGAATGTCCGCTTGAGGCTCTCGTTGCGGGAAGGGAAGACATGCGGGCCGCGTATTGTGCGGGCATAAACGACAAAATCCTCCATGAGGCTTTCGGTGATCTTCACCTTGCGGATCACCTCTTCCTGTCCGGGCTTGAGCTTGGCTCCCCGGATGGTGATTATTCCGCTTTCCGCGTCCACCTCGGATTTCAATAGGGCAGTGTGCTGGGAGCGCTCGGAGGGGATCAACTCCGCCGGCCGCGCCCCGGTCGCCAACATCGTCATGAACAAGATCCGCTGATCCTCGCCACAGTGGGCGAAGAATAGCTTCAGTTCATCCCGACTGAATGCCCGATGTCGTGTACGTCGTCCTCGCTTGAGCGGGGGCTTGAGAACGAGGAGTCCGTTGCGCTTCAACATGCGAACCACCGCGTTCACCTCCCGTTGAACGGTGGACAGGGCGGCCTTCTTCAGACGGTGGAGTTTGTAGTCCTCCAGTGTCTCCGTCGTGATCTACTCCAAGGGCCGCTCGCCGACGTGCGCGTATAAATTGGCCAGGCAGTTGGATATTCGCTCGGCCTCTATCTCGTTCACGGTCCGGCTGATCTGGTCCACCTCACCGATGATGGCCTTCGTCAATTTCAAGGAGCCTACGGGCTGTCGTCTGTGCAACTCGGCCATCGGGACGCGGCGCTGCAGAGCAAGATTGAGGATGCACTCGGGGCGCCGCTCGTCCAGTTATGGAGTGGCGGCCGAAGCGTTTACTCGGTTGCTTTTGTCCACGGTTTCAGTGCTCCAGCAGCCACGGCGATTCGGCGTACAATGGAAGAAATATTTCCAGGATTCAAGCCTGATAGGCGAATGTCCGCCAATGGCGTGCCGATTCCCTGCAGTCTACACAAGACCACAAGGAAACCAGTTCTGATTATCGGATGCCAGTCGATCTACACGACTGCCCGGCTGATGCTGAATTATGTCCAGTCGTCCCCTTTCGATGAGGCAACGGCTATGGAGCGCCTCGCTCCGTTGGTACCGCCCGAGCCTGAAAAGCCCAAGCCGAAACCGCGCAGTCGGAAGAACATCGAAATTCCCGGCGAACCGGGTGGCCACTGGATTATTAACCACCCGCGCCGCGACGAATACGAAGGCTACAGGAAGCACGGTGGCCTGGGTGGCCAATTCCACGAGGTCCTGTTCGGCGGATTCGGAGTTTACCTTCTCGTGGCCTGTGGTGGCGTCCTGGAGCGGGCCAAAGACGAAATGCGTCGGATCGCTGCCTTGGATGGCGACGCCGATCTTGATAACCGTTTCCAGGCGATCGATGACTGGCACCCGCCCGATGGCTGAAGGGCGCCGATCTCTGGCATGAAACCGGTCAGCCGACTGCCTCTGGAGATCGAGGGACTCAGGATCGACGACATCGTTGAGGCCATCCGATGGAAGCGCTGCGACGTCCCGCGGCGCAGACATGATGGCGGTACCCGGGCAGCGAACAAGCTCGCCCGCCTGAGCAGGTGGTTCCTCGAGGAAATTGTCTTGCGCGGCGGGAAAGTACAGTGCGCCGCCCGGTATTTGCCGCTGGCATTGCCGCCTGACCAGAATGGCGAAAGTATCAACAAGGAGACTGTCGTCAGATGCGTCGACGCCTTGGTTCGAAAAATGAACGTTCTTGCGTTCGTCCGCGACGCGAATGGCAAGGTTTTCGATAAGGACGTCGGTCATGGGTTTACTTTCAGGCTCGACCGTAAGGTGGCGAGTTCCCTGGTTGACGGCTGGAAGCGGGCGAATCCGGGCGTCTCGTCGCAGTCGTCCAGCACCCTCGCGAAAGTTAAACCGGACAAGCAAGTTAAACCGGACGATTCGGAAATATATGGAAAAAAAACTCCAGGGCCAAAGAGTTTTGACTTGTCCGGTTTAACTTTTGCTCTGGGACAACATTGTCCCAACGTGAGACATTAAGATGCGCCTCGGGACAAATTGTCCCAACCGCCCCCGCCCGGCCCCAACCGCCCGGCGGGGGTTTTGCCACCGAGCGAAGGGGCGGGGATACATGGGGATATCGCGAACCGGTCATGTTCCCGGCGCGAAGACATGCTACGAACGCTTGAGACTGGTTGGGAATGGGGATTACACAACCATCAACGCCCAACAGGCGAATACAACTTCACCGTTATCCCACGGGTAATCGTCAATGTGATGGCATCGCCCTGCGGATAGTCTAAGTCCATAATCTTTCTGGAAAACGTAAGGGGACTCCTGAGCGAGGCGCTTTCCGCAGGACAAAATCGTCCCAAAACCGATTCATGGGAGTGGCCGAAATTCGATATTTCAAGCCTTTTGCGAAAAATCGAGGTGCTCCGTACACGCGCGCGCATCCGCGCGCGTAATAAGGTTGGCCATGGCGGGTGAAGAACGAGGGGCCGGTTGCCCAAATGACAGCCAAACGAAGGCCCAAGGCGAACCCGGGATACCATCAAGCTAACTGATAGTTTATAATGGCATTGAGGGCGTTCGCCCGACTCTTTACGAATGTAACTCGATCCCGGGATCGTCGTCCAGGGGCAGGGCATTCCGGCCTCGGCGGCCATCATCGCCACCTTGTAGGCCCGGCCGATGCCGCCGATGTAACAGATGTCGGGCTGGACGATGTCGACGGCCCGCATCCGGAGCATCCGGCGGAACTGCGCCTGATTGGTGTCCTGCTCGCCGCCGGCGACCGGCGCCTTGAGGGCCCGCTCGACCTGGGCGGTCCACTCCAACTCCCAATAAGGGCAGGGCTCCTCGAAGTGGCGCATGTCATTGTCTTCGAGCATGCGGCCGACCTCGATGGCGCGCCGGGGGGTGTAGCAACTGTTGCCGTCGACGAAAAGGGCCGTGCGATCGCCCAGGGCCTTGCGCACCGCGGGAACCAGTCCTCGGTGCGGCCGGGCCACTGGTCGCGATCGTGGCCGACAACGGGCCGGCTGATCATCACGGCGATTCGAGTTACCGAGCCACGCAAGCTGCTCGACCTCAAACATCACTCCCAAACAGGCAGACCAGAAGCCTGGGTGCCAGGCAAAAGCCATTGGCTGTAGACGCCAGTGGGCCCTCCCCTGCGGGGCGCGCCCCTCCCCTGGCTTGATAGAGCCATTGGTTTTGTGCCTTGGGCACAGTGAGGACCTTGGGGCGCGGGGTCCCAACCCCGCGCCCCTCAGACACGGCATTGGCGCCTTGGGCGTGGCTGTCTTGTGCCGAGTCGGCCAGGTCTGCAGGTTGGTGCCTTCGGTATGGCCACGGCATCGCCCGGGCCCGCGGCGAGCGGCGGCGCGAAGCGACTGGGCTGGCGGTGGGATGGTGGCGGCTTGGTGGCTGGCAGACTGAGGAGCAGGCTTTCGCTTTCGTATCTCAGTAAGGACCCCCTACCCTCGAAACGCGGCCGCCGGGTCGAACGTAGTGAGACCCAGGGCCAAATTCCCCGCGACAGGTTTCTCGCCTCGCGCTACGGAAAATAATGATATCGCACTCGTCGTTATCACCAACCAATCACCGAAGCACCGCGTGGCTTTCGGCCATCGGCATCCGGCCAGCTACCAAGGGATCGCTGATTGTGACGCCGAACCCTCCTAATGGCCGTGCGTCGGACTCTCCGAACTGTCCATGTCCAGGATCCATTTTTTTGTAATGGATCGCCGGTTGGGCGCGACCAACTCCAACGACGAAGGGATCAGCAACGAAATCCAGACGACCAAGCAGAAAGCCTGGGGCTTCCGCAACGTCGGACGCTTCATCAACGCGATCTATTTCCACCGCGGCGGTCTTGAACTGTATCTACTATAATTCCGGAAGAGGTGATTTTCTATCCGGTGATTCTAAGTCTCCCTTGGATTTCGCCTTTTTCCATATTGGTAATGTGTTTGATAATAGTCCCTGCCCAAAGTGTCGTTGTAGCTAAGTGAAGATATATCCTTTTCTTCGAAGGTGGCTGTAGCCGGTTTGAACAGCATATTTATTGCGGCTCGCCGTCCGTTGCGATTCTTGATCACGTATAACTGAATGGGACGGCTTTCAGCCGCAGCGACTTGATTCCCGGGCTCTCGCACTGCCTTGTCTGCCTGCCCACCGGTCCAGAAAACCAGGCCCACATCGATCGTTTATTCGATTCCACCGGATTCCTTGAAGGCAGCCGGATCTGGGGCCCGATTGATCCGGTAGGCGTCACGGTTTTCACTGGAAATCAACAGGATTGGACTGTTCAAATCCCTGACCCTCCAGCGTAGTTCGGTGCAGAGGGCGTCAATCCGTTCTTTGGTTGCCGTCAGCCGATATCCCGGCGCGATTTCATAGGGCATGGTCTGAAGATAATCGATGATGATCAAGACCTGATCTGCTCCAGCATTGCCCATAACCTCCTCAGCTTTGTATCGAATCTCCGATACTGCATCCTTTTGGGCTTGAATCACATAGAAATGCTGCCCAAAGTATTTATATTGCTGAATCGCCCGTCTCAGCAATTCACTTCCCTCAACTGTTCCTTCACTGAAATCTTTCACGGCACTATCAGCTAGGTCCTGTCCGATAATTGATTTCGGAACCAAATACGGATGAACG
>JAMCWS010000179.1:0-1301 GCA_023480605.1 bacterium | reverse complement strand
CGGCCGATCAGTCGTTCGACCACGTTGCGCCGTTTGTACTGGATTTTGTCGAACTCCTCGCCGCCCGGCGGGTACGATCCGTCGCACCGTTTCTTGCGCGGGATCAGCGGCTTTGAGCCGCGCCGCTCGATGGCCTGGCGCAACCGGGGAATGTCGTATCCTTTGTCGCCCGACACGACCGCAAAGCGCCCACGCGGCCGGCCCGGCTTGCCACCGATGGCCACCGCGTCCAGCAGCGACTCCAGCATCGTCGCCTCGTGCTGCTGGCCGGGCGTCAGTTCCACCGTGATCGGGTTGCCCTGGCCCTCGCACAACACGTGGATCTTGGTCGAAAAGCCCCCGCGACTGCGTCCTAACGCCTGTTTTTCGAGACTTTGCTCGGCCGAGAGCCCCCTTTTAACGCCCCGGCCGCGCAGCGATGCGCCCGCACCACCGAACCATCGGCCGCCGAGAACTCGAAGTCGATCCGCGCGGCCCGGCGTGCCTGCGCCTCCAGCGCATCGAGCAGCATCTGAAACAAGCCCGACTTGGACCAGCGCCGAAACCGGTCGTAGACGGTCTTCCACGGACCGTAACGCTTGGGCAGATCGCGCCACGGGGCGCCGGTGCCCAGAATCCAAAAGATGCCATTCAACACCTCGCGGTGCGAACGCCAGGGTTTGCCTTTGCGGCCCGAACGTTCGGGCGGTAACAACGGCGCGAGCACGGCAAATTCCGCCTCGCTCAGATCGTGACGAGCCATCGGTCTGCACCTGTCCTGCGGGAACTGGGATGAGCGGCAACATCAGCATGGCGAATCCTACCGCGACCGACAATCAGTCGCCAGAACATTTATCGGACAGAACCTAGTCGCGATTCGACCCACACGATGGGACGACGTTTGCCGCATGAACACACCGATACCCCACCGGATGCCCCGGTATTCGCCGCAACAAGTCCGCTTCCATCTTCACTTCCATCCGTGTGGCGACAGTCAAAATAAGGACATGGCACGGTTGACATACGTCTGCTCGGGCTCTGATTTTTTCGGTGCCCGTCGGGCCTCTTTCTAAGATCAATATTTCAGTACAATTGTCAACTAATAAATACAACAATATTCTAACAAAAACATCTTAGTCACTATTATCACGCGCCTCGAGTACGACGACAACACACCCTCTTTCATCTTGGATCGAATTCATGGAGCGGTCCGGAAACCCCTTAGGAGACGTTAATAAATAAAGGTAGCAAGTATGCTATATCGCTTGAGGTCGAATTGTGTAATTCCAGTCCCCATGAAACTTGCTGCGCTCCAGATTCAC